>JBAUWD010000301.1:0-1990 GCA_049583575.1 Nocardioides sp. | reverse complement strand
GCGCGGCGCAGGGCGGCGCCGAAGCGGGTCGTGGAGCCCGACGACCAGGAGATCCCCGTGACCGAGGTGCGCCGGCCCGTCACGACCCGGGAGCGGGCACCGCTCGGTGGCATCTCGCCCGGCGAGTGGCTGGCCGCGCTCCAGGCGGGAGCCGTCCAGGTCTTCGGCGACGACTGGGAGCCCCAGCTGGCCCGGTTCCTCGCCTTCCTGCGGCGGCGCCTGACCGGCGACTACGAGGTCGACGAGTACGGCTTCGACCAGGAGGTCGCCGAGCAGCTGCTCCTCGCGTCGCTGCGCCCCCTGGCCCAGAGGTGGTTCCGGATCGAGGCCCGCGGCGTCGACAACCTCCCGGCCGAGGGTGGCGCGCTGGTCGTCTCCAACCACTCCGGCACCCTGCCGATGGACGGCCTGATGACGATGCTGACCATCCACGACGAGACGGGTCGCTTCCTGCGCCCGCTGGGCGCCGACCTGGTCTTCCGCCTTCCCTTCGTGAGCAGTGTGGCCCGCAAGGGTGGGGCCACGCTGGCGTGCAACGAGGACGCCGAGCGGATGCTGGCCGGGGGCGAGCTCGTGGGGGTCTGGCCCGAGGGCTTCAAGGGCATCGGCAAGCCGTTCCACGACCGCTACAAGCTCCAGCGCTTCGGCCGGGGCGGGTTCGTCGCGGCCGCGCTTCGCACCGGCGTCCCCATCGTGCCGCTGTCCGTGGTCGGCGCCGAGGAGATCTACCCGCTCATCGGCAACGTCCCGGCGCTGGCGCGGCTGCTCGGGATCCCCTACGTCCCCGTCACGCCGTTCTTCCCGTGGCTCGGGCCGCTCGGCCTGGTGCCGTTGCCGTCGAAGTGGATGATGGAGTTCGGCGAGCCGATCCGCACCGACGAGTACGACGCCGGCGCGGCCGACGACCCGATGCTGGTCTTCAACGTCACCGACCAGGTCCGCGAGACGATCCAGTCGTCGCTCTACCGGCTGCTCGTGGAGCGCGACTCGATCTGGCGCTGAGCGCCGACTTGGCTCCAGAACCTCGGGGCCGCTCGGTCAGGGCAGCAGGGTCGGCAGATCTGTCGGCAGATCGGTCGGCAACGCGCTGGTCACGCCGCCGACGGTGTCGTCGAGGGTCTTCGCGAGCTCGTTGCCCACCGCGCCGACCGCGTCCAGCAGGTTGTTGGCGGTGTCGGCGACCGTGTTGCCCAGCTCGTTCTGGAGCTCCTGCGTGAGGCCGCCGGTGAGGTGCTGGACGGTGTGCTGGACGTCCTGGGCGGTCGGCACCATGACGTCCAGCCCCGGCTGGGTCGGGTCGGTCACGCTGGCGGGCGGCAGGTGGTCGCCGACGTGGGGCAGGTGCGGCGTACCGAACGGGCCGGTGTGGCCACCGTGCTGATGGGTGCCGCTGCCGTGCGTGGGCTGAGCGACCAGCCAGGAGTCGGCTGCGGCCCGCACGGCGTCGGTGAGCACGGTCGGCACCGAGGTGACGGACGGCCCGGGGCAGCTCGGGCAGGCGTGGACCGCGACCTGCTGCACCTGGTCGAGGGCCTGGGCCGCCTGCAGCAGCTGGTCGTCGGCGGCCGGCGGCACCATGCCCTGGAGCTGGTGCAGCCGAGCCATGCTGGTCGCGGTGAACGCGCGGACGGACGTGATCGACGACGCGTCGCCCGTGGCCTGGTAGTCGGAGACCAGCAGGTCCGAGCCGGCCGTGGCCTGCTGGGTGAAGTCGTCGAGGGTGTCGCCGACCAGGGTCGAGCCGGCGGTGTCCTCGCGGCTGAGGGCGGTGGCCTCGTCGAGCCGCTTCGCGGCGTCGCCCAGCAGCAGTCGGCCACGCGCGGCGCGGTCGAAGGTCAGCTCGGCGTGGGCGCTCTCGATGCCGCGCTTGAGCGGGTAGAGACCCTCACCCGGGAGCGCCGACTGGGCGGCCACGGCCATGGTGGCGGTGGCCCCCACCAGGGTCGCACCGCTGATCACGGCGGCGAGTCGCCGGTTGCGGCTGCGGGCC
>JBAUWD010000300.1:0-3897 GCA_049583575.1 Nocardioides sp. | reverse complement strand
CCAGCGGCACCACGCTGCTCGGGTCGAGCGGCCGGACCCGGCCCGCCTCGTGGCGCGCCTGCCAGGCCTGGCTCGCGCGCGGTGAGCGGGTCACCCCTTCGAGGTAGGTGACTCCGCCACCTCGCTGGACCATCGAGCAGAACCGGAAGAACGCGTCCGTCGCCTCCGGCGTCAACGCCTCGAGCAGGTGCCGGGCGGCGATCGCGGGCTCGCCGTCGCGGCGTGCCAGCAGGGCACCCATGCTGAGCACGTCACGGGTGTCCTCGAGGTGCAGGGCCCGGGTGTGGATGCGTGGTTCGTCGTCCTCGTCGCCCTCCGCGGCGAGGGCGGAGCCCCGGGGCCGCGCGTAGTCGAGTCCGAGGGCACGTCGACCGGAGCCGGCGTACGCCGGCAGGTCGAGCCCGGCGCCGCAGCCGACCTCGATCACCCGATCGACACCCGCGAGCTGCGGGACGACCCACCGCGCGAAGCGCGAGGGCTCTCCGCCCTGCTCGGCGAGGCGGGTGTTGTACGTCGTCCAGTCGCGCCGCCACTTCATCAGGGAGCCGAACCAGCCGTCGAAGCGCAGGGTGATGTCCGGCCCCGGCTGGTGGCGGAACGACGGGTCGGGCACGCGCCAGCCGTCGCCGTACGACACGCGCAGCATGCGGTCGGGGTCGGCCGGCGCGGGCAGCAGATGACCCTCGAAGGGCAGCTCGGTGAGCGGGAGGATCGCCGACCGCGGCACGGGCGCACGCACCGTCGCCGTCTCGTGCAGCAGGTCGTCGACGTAGAAGCAGGTGTAGATGTCGAGGCCCCCCTGGCCGCCGTCCGGCACCTTGAAGCGCACGGTGAGGAAGCTCGCCGACTTGTGCTGGACCCGCAGCCCCGCACGCCGGAGGGCGCGGCCGATGCTCCACAGCTCGGCGATCATCGCGGCCGGCGACTCCTGCTCGCTGAGGAAGCACAGGTCGATGTCGGAGTCGTGGCCGATCACGCCGCCGTCGCGGGCCGCTCCGAGGAGCGTGCCGAACGAGATCCAGCCGTCGATCCCGCACTCGTCGTGCATGATCTCGAGGACCCGTCCGGCCATGTCGACCATCGCGTCGACGACGCCGGCCTCGCGGCGCCCCGAGAAGGGGCGCTGGATGAGCCCCCACTTGTCGATGAAGATCGGGATCCCGTGGGGGTCGACGAAGCTGGGCCGGCCCTCCCCGCTGCCGAACGCCACCGGCTGGGCGAACAGCTCGTCGCTGCCGGCCACCACCCGGACGTCGGCGACACCGTCGAGCAGTCGGCTCAGCCGCTTCGGCCACTCGACGGTGCGCACCGCATGGTCGGTGGAGTACGACCACACCCGCTCCCCGTCCATGAAGACGTCGAGCGCCCCCGAGAAGCCGCTGCCGAAGTGCAGGCCCGCGTCGTCGACCCGCATCGGACGACGCGACGGGCGTGCCCGGATGAGCCTCACGTTCTCTCCTCGCCTGACCGGGGTCGGTGACGCCCTGCCCGGTGGCGTCCCGCGGGTGTCTCGAGCCCCGGAGACTACCCGGTCCCGAAGGTCGCGGACATCACGGCGTGGTCGGTCGTACGGCGTACCTGGGGCGACAGGTCGACCACCGGGTCGGTGAAGGTGCCCTTCGACCCGAAGATCCAGTCGATGCGGCTGTGCGGCGGAGGCGAGCAGTGGCCTCCGGTGTTGCTGCCCCCGAACGCCGAGACGAGCGAGGTGTGACCGGTGATGTCGCAGAACGCCACGTCGGCCTCGTTGAAGTCGCCGGTCAGCAGGATCGGGATCCCGTCGTGGCGGAGCTTGTGGAGCGCGGCCAGCAGGATCTTCATCGCCTTGTTGCGGTCGTTCTGCTGTCGGCCCGGCGAGAAGTGGACGTTGACCCAGTAGACCTTCGCGCCGCTCGCCTTCTGCCGCAGCTCCACCATCGGCTGCGGCCTCCAGCCCTTCTCGAACGGGATCGAGATCGAGCTCTTCCAGACCAGCCGCCACTCCGAGCGCCGCCACATGACCGACTGGGGAGCACCGAGGTAGCCCAGCGTCGTGCCCGGGTAGAAGCGGTACTGGTGCCGGGTCGCCGAGTCGAGGGCCACGATCTGGTCGGGCTGGGTCTCCTGGGTCCCGACCATCGACGCGTCCTTCTCGCGGTAGAGGATGCTGGCCCACTCGGCGCGGATCCGGCCCGGGGCGAACTCCGGACTGTCGCCGGTGGGAGCGGTGTGCTGGCTGCCCAGCTCGTTCATGCTCAGGATCGTGAACGGCGAGACCGGCGGCTTCGCGGTCGTCAGGCCACGCGCGGCCGGGCGGGTGCCCAGGGCTCGCGCCGCGATCCGCCCGGGGCTCGCATGGTCGAGGAAGCGTCTTCTCGGCAGGCTGTCGCGGTCGAGCGCCACCTGGTGGCGGACCGACGGTGTCTCGATCGTCCCGGTCGTGCCGTTGCCGAGCTGCCCGACCTCGTCGTTGCCCCAGCAGGTGAACGCGCCCCCGACCGGCGTCACGCACGTGTGCAGCCAGCCGGCCGACGTGAGCTGGACGGGTGAGGTCATCGCCGCCACCCGCACCGGAGTCGTCGTGGGCTGTTCCGAGCCCGCGTCACCGAGCTGCCCGTAGCGGTCGTCCCCCCAGCACCACAGCGCGGCCGCGCTGTCGAGGCCGCACGTCGAGCCGTCTCCGGTGGTCACCTCGGTCCACGTCTGGTCTCCCGACACGGGCGCCGGCCGCGCGTGGTTGGTCACCGTGCCGTCGCCGAGCTGCCCCTGGCGGTTGAACCCCCAGCACTTCATCCGGCCGTCGAGGGTGACCCCGCAGGTCTGGGCCCAGGCGGCGCTCAGCTGGAGCCACTTCGTGGAGCCCACGACCTGGGTCGGCCGGCTCCGGCCGGTGATGGTGCCGTCGCCGAGCTCACCGAAGGCGTTGTGTCCCCAGCACCAGGCCTCGCCCGCCGTGGTCAGGGCACAGGTGTGCCAGCCACCTGTCGTGACGGAGCTCCAGTCGGTGTCGGTCCCGACCCGCTGCGGCCGGCCGTGGGCATGGTCGACCGACCCGATCCCGAGCTGGCCGCGGAGGTTCTGGCCCCAGCACCACAGGGACCCGTCGGACTTCACGGCGCAGGTGTGGGTCCACGCGGCCGAGACCTGCGCCCAGTGGTGCCCGCGGCCGACCTGGCGTGGCCGGTGCGTGAGGTGGCCGCGCCCCGAGCCGAGCTGCCCGTAGTTGTCGAGCCCCCAGCACCACAGGGTGCCGTCGTCCTTGATGCCGCACGTCGTGCTGCCGCTCGTGCTGACGCTCGACCAGCCGTGGCCGATGACCTTGGCCGGGCTGTCGCGCCGGGTGGTGGTGCCGTCACCGATCTGGCCGAAGTCGTTGCGGCCCCAGCACTTCGCCTTGCCGTCCGAACGCGTCAGGCAGGAGTCCTGGCCTCCGGCGGACAGGGAGACCGACGCCGGGGCGATGTCGAGGACCACCGAGCCGGGATGACCCGTGGTCACCGGGGTCGTCCCGCTGGTGCGGTAGGACACGTCGAAGGCGCCGGACCTCGTGGGGGTCCCCGACAGCAGTCCGGACGGCGAGAGCGTGAGCCCCGACGGCACACCGCTGACGTCGCCCCAGACGGCGCCGGCAGGAGCGCGCGGCGCGAGCGTGAGCTGGACGCTGACCTGCTCCCCCACCGTGGCGGTGACCACCCGGCGGCGCGGGAAGGGCACGGGCCACAGCGCCAGCTGGTGCCAGGCCGACCGCGCGAGCGTGCTCATCAGGCTGCGGTCGTGGGCGTATCCCCGCGCGTTGTCGAGCGCGGTGCGGAGCCCGACCCGCGAGGGGTCGCAGATCAGGTCGGCGCGCGTGCACGCCGACCAGACGGCGTAGGACCCGCTCGACGCGGGTACGTCGTCGTGGGCGTGCAGCAGGCG
>JBAUWD010000299.1:0-18045 GCA_049583575.1 Nocardioides sp. | reverse complement strand
CCCTCGACGAGGCGGAGCGCCGCGGGCGCGGACCGTGGCTGCTCGGGATGGTCGTTCGTGGGTCCGAGCGCCGGTGCGGCGTCGGCCGGCTGATGGTGGCCGCGATCGAGGACCTGGCGAGGAGCCGCGGCCACGGCCGGGTCTGGGTGGCGACCGGCGACCACGCCGTCGAGTTCTACCGACACTGCGGGTGGGCTGACGAGGAGCGGCTGGTCCCGGTCTCGGGCGACCAGCCCACCACCGTCCTCAGCAAGGACCTCGGGCGCGCGTGACCCGGGGCCGGACGCGGGGGCTCCGGTCGCCCTTCGTCGGTGACCCGCGGGACCTCGGACCCTGATGGTCCGCACACTCGGACCCGCAGGCTGGCCCATGAGACCAGAGGAGATCGGCAATGCGACGACTCGTCATCGGTGCCGCCGCGCTCGCGCTGGTGGCCGCCGGGTCCTGGAGCACCCCGGCCAGCGCAGCGCGACCAACGTGCGACGGGCGCACCGCCACCATCGTCGGGACCCACGGCGACGACGTGATCCACGGCACGAAGGGTCCCGACGTCATCGTCGGGCTCGGCGGCAACGACACCATCGACGGTCGCGGAGGCAACGACTGGATCTGCGGAGGCCCCGGCCGTGACCGGCTGAGCGGCAACGGCGGCGACGACCACCTGTTCGGCGGCGGGGACCTCTTGCGCGTCACCGACGAGGGGACGACGGAGCGGGACGGCGACATCCTCGCCGGCAACGGGGGCGACGATCGGCTGGTGCCCGGCCGGGACCCGCGGCCGGCGGTCGACGTGGTCCCCGACAGCGTCTCGTGGGCGTCCTCGCCCCGCGGCGTGCACATCGACACGCGGTCCGGCGTGGCCACCGGCGAGGGCCGCGACACCTTCGTCGCCCGCGGGGCAGCGATCGTCGGCTCGGACCATGCCGACGTGATCGAGGGCGGTCCGTCGCGCGACCTGCTCTTCGGCGGCAGCGGCGCGGACCGCATCTTCGGCCACGGCGGGAACGACCGGATCGTCACCGACTCGTCGACCAGGCGCGGAGGCGCCGACGTCGCCTACGGCGGCCCCGGGAACGACGAGATCAGCGCGGGCGGCGGCGAGGACGTACTCCGCGGGGGTCCGGGTCGCGACGTCATCGACGATCTCGGGCCCGCGGCCGACCGGATGTACGGCGGAGCCGGGCGCGACCAGCTGTTCACCCAGCTGACCGACGTACCGGGTGTTCCCCAGGTGGTCGACGGCGGCCGGGGCGACCACGACCTCGTCGACATCCACACGCAGATCATCAACCCGTCGGGGCTGCCGTCGACCGCAACCTGGAACATGGCCTCCGGCCGCCTCGTCCTCGACGTCGACCACCCGGTGTCGGCGACCGTGGTCGGCTTCGAGCGCGTCGACCTGTCCGCCTGGGGCACGAGCTGGAGCATCCGTGGCACGAACGGTGCGGACCACCTCTCCGCGTCGGGATCGAGGGGGACCGTCTTCCACGGGCTGAAGGGCGACGACACGTTCTGGGGCTCGTCGTACGACGACACGTTCGACGGCGGACCCGGCCACGACCACTCGCTGGGGATGGGGCAGGGGACCGACACCTGCATCAGCGTCGAGGTGATCGACGGGTCCGACTGCGAGTACGTCGTTCCGAAGCGGCGGCGACGAGGCGGTCCGGCCTCAGCTGGCCTTCTTCTTGGCAACCTTCTTCGCCGCGGCCTTCTTGGCCGGCTTCTTCGCGGCGTCGGTGTCGGGTGTCGACTCGCCGCGGGCGGTCTTGGCGGCGTCCACCGAGCGCTGCAGTGCGGCCAGCAGGTCGACCACCTCGCCGGAGGACTTGGTGGAGGCCGGCGTCCTCTTGACCTCGCCACCCTCGATCTTCGCCTTCACCAGGGCCTCGACGGCCTCGGCGTAGTCGTCCTCGAACTCGCTGGCGTCGAAGTCGCCGGCCAGGGTCTCCACCAGCATGTTGGCCATCTTGACCTCGGCCGGCTTCACCTCACCGGCCTCGACGTTGAAGTCGGGCTGACGGACCTCGTCGGGCCACATCATGGTCTGGAGCACGATCACGTCGTCCTTGACCCGCAGCACGCCCACCGTCGTCCGCTGCCGGAGGGCGACGGTCACGACGGCCATCCGGTCGGCGTCGAGCAGGGCCTGACGCAGCAGGGCGTAGGGCTTGGCGCCGGTCTTCTCCGGCTCGAGGTAGTAGCTCTTCTCGAAGAGCATCGGGTCGATCTGGTCGCTGGGCACGAACTTCTCGACCGCGATCTCGCGTGACGACTCCGTGGGCAGCGCGGCCATGTCGTCGTCGGTGAGGATGACCATCTCGCCGTCCTCGGTCTCGTAGCCCTTGGCGATGTCGGCGTACTCGACCTCCTCGCCGTCGATCGCGCACACGCGTTGGTACCTGATCCGGCCGCCGTCCCTGGCATGGACCTGCCGGAACGAGACGTCGTGCGACTCCGTCGCGGCGTAGAGCTTCACCGGCACGCTGACGAGCCCGAACGACACCGCGCCCTTCCAGATCGCACGCATCTCATACCTCCGTGAACTCGTCGCTTCGGTCCAGTATCGACCAGCCGAGCGCCGAACGCACGCGCGCAGGCCGCGCCGCCTGCCCATCGGACCCGGCCCACGTGACCTCCGCCTCTGGGCGCAGCCCGGCGGGCAGGGGAAGGCTGGAGGCGTCGGAAAGGAAGGACATCATGAGCACACATGCGTACCCCGTCCGCGTCGACGCCACCCTCGACGGGCACCTGAGCCGTTGGCTGTGGCTGGTGAAGTGGATGCTGGCGATCCCGCACTTCGTCGTCCTGGTCTTCTTGTGGCTGGCGTTCGTCGTGATGAGCCTCTTCGCGTTCGTGGCGATCCTGTTCACCGGGCGCTACCCGCGGACCATCTTCGACTTCAACGTGGGAGTGCTGCGCTGGACCTGGCGGGTCACCTACTACGCCTGCGGCGGGCTGGGCACCGACCGGTACCCGCCGTTCAGCCTCGAGGACAAGCCGGACTACCCGGCCCACCTCGAGATCGACTACCCCGAGCACCTCTCGCGTGGCCTGGTCCTCGTGAAGTGGTGGCTGCTGGCGATCCCGCACTACCTGGTCGTCGGCCTGTTCGTGGGCGGCGGCTGGGCCGTCGCCGACCGCTCGGGAGGGTCGGGCGTCGGTGGCGGACTGATCGGCGTGCTGGTGCTGGTGGCCGCGGTCGTCCTGCTCTTCACGGGTCGCTACCCACGCGGTGTCTTCGACCTCGTGCTCGGCCTCAACCGCTGGGTGCTGCGGGTCTGGGCCTACGTCGGCCTGATGACCGACGAGTACCCGCCGTTCCGGCTCGACCTGGGTGGCACGGATCCGGGAACGGCGGCGCTGACCGCCAGCGTCGAGAGCTGAGCGGCTCGCGCGTCAGAACCGCTCGGTGAGGTGCCAGTCGCCGGGGTAGGCCTCGGAGAAGCGCAGGAAGGCCTCGCGCCCGCGGACGCGCTCGCGCGTCTGCGCCAGCTCGTAGACCAGGTCCGGGGCGAGCACCTCCGCGAGGCCTGCCCAGTCGCGGGCCTCGGTGGTCTCCCAGAAGCGCCGGATGGTGGCTGCGTGGTCGCTCATGGCGCCAGCGTGCCAGCCGGCACCGACACCCGCGCCGACACCGGCGCCGACACCGGCGGGGACGATGGCCCCCATGCTTCCGAATGCTCGCCACCCGGGAGTTCCTCCCGGGTCGCCCGGGAACGCGCCTGATCCGCCCTTCCGTCCTTCAGCCGATCGTCGTCGTACCAACTCACCACAGGAAGGTGCGACATGAGCACGATCACCACGCCGGCCGACGTCCCGGTCCGAACGACGACCGGCACGCTGTGGCGCGTGGCGGGGGGCCTCGCCCTCGCCCACGTCGTCATGCTGTTCGCCGCCATCACCCAGGAGGTGATGGTCAGCCACGACACGTCGCCGGCCACGTTGATGGACAAGTACGGCAGCGCGAACCTGACCCGCGTCTTCACGGGGGGCTACATCGAGGCGACGTCGTTCGTCGTGCTGGCCTCCGCGATCGTCGTGGTCGCGCGGATCTTCCGCCGCGGTTCCGAGGGGGCGCAGGTCTCGGCGGAGACCTTCTTGGCGCTGGGCGTGACGCTCGTGGCGGCGACGCTGGCCGTCGGTTTCGCTCCCGGCGCGGCCGCGATGTACGGCGCTCAGCACGGTGCGGACGCCCACACCGTGGCGGTGGTCAACGACATCCGCAACTTCGGGTACCAGCTCCAGGTGATGATCCAGGGTGGCATGGCCGTTGCCCTCGGCCTGGCCGCCGTGCTCGGCCGACGGCTGCGCCGGTGGGCCGGCTGGGGCGGGATCGGCATCGGGGTCGCGACCATCATCGGCACCCCGTTCGCGAACAACGGTCTGGGACTGCTCTGGTACCTCTGGTGGGTCGGACTGGCCGTGCTCCTGCTGAAGGGGGAGCGCAAGGCCGCGTGAAAGGAGTGCGTTGGACGACGAGATGACGCACTCTGTGTCCATGCAGGCGCGACCGGTGCTGGCGGCCCTCGCGGGGGCCGCCGGCATCGTCGTCGGCATCGTGGTCCAGTCGAACCGGGACGACGCGCTGAGCATGACCACGGTCGGCCTCATGTACGGCGCCTACATGGTCGTCGGGATCCTCATCCTCCGCGCCGATCCGCGTCATGTCGTCGGCCGGCTCATGCTGGCCGGCGGCGTCGTCTCCGGACTGGGCAGCGGCCTGCTGGAGGTCGCGTGGTCACAGCTGCGCGACCATCCGGACCGGGGCTGGGCGCAGGCGCTCGCCACGGTCGGTTCGTTCGGACGCGGAACGGGCTGGTTCGCGGTGGTCCTCCTGCTGCCGCAGCTCTTCCCGAACGGTGAGCGCACCGGCCCACACCACGCCGCGCGTCTGGCCTGGGCCGCCGCGTGGACGTGCCTGGGTCTCAACACCGTGACCGGTCTCCTCGGGCCGAAGCAGACCGACCTGCGCATGAGCGACGTCCGCAACCCGATCGGGCTCCCGGTCGCCACGGAGCCGGTGTTCGGGGCGCTGATGGGCCTCATGCTCGTCGTCGCTGTGCCGACGCTGGTGCTGGCGGTCGTGCTGCTGCTCTGGCGATGGCGTCACGGCGACGCCCTGGACCGCCAGCGACTGCTGTGGTTCGCGCTGGCGTTCGTGCTCCCGATCCTCGTGCTCGTGCTCAGCTTCTGGGACCTCGGCCGGCCCTGGGTCTTCGCCCTGGTCTCGCTGCCGCTGCCGGTCGCGATCGGCGTCGCGTGTCTGCAGCACCGGCTCTACGACCTCGATCTGGTGGTCAACCGCTCGCTCACCTACGGCGCACTGTCGTTGGTGATCGCCGGCATCTACGCGCTGACGGTCGGCGGTGTCGGCGCGATGATGCGCCAGCAGGGAGCGGGCTGGTTGCCCTGGGTCGCGGCCGGCGTCGTCGCGGTGAGCTTCGCGCCGCTGCGTGACGCGCTCCAGCGATTCGCCAACCGGCTCACCTACGGCCAGTGGTCAGAGCCGGCGGAGGTGCTCGCCGCGACCGGGCGCCGACTCGTGGACGCCACCGACGTCCCCGGTCTCCTCCGGACCCTGACCGACGAGCTCGGTGAGGGCCTGAGACTGCGGTACGTCGAGATCCGGGACGCGCAGGACGAGTGCCTGGCGGTCCGGGGCACGCCCGACGATCGGGTGGAGACCATCCCGTTGCAGGCGTACGGCGCCCCCGTCGGCGCCCTCCGCTGGAGCGGCAGGGACCTGCGCGAGTCGGACCGGTCCCTGGTCCGCGACCTGGCCGGCCAGCTCGGTGCCGTCGTGCACGCGGCTGCGCTGCTCGGCTCGCTCCGGGCGAGCCAGGAGCGGCTGGTGCTGGCTCGTGAGGAGGAGCGCCGCCGCCTGCGCCGCGACCTGCACGACGGGCTGGGCCCGGCGCTGGCCGGGCTCACCCTCCAGGTCGACACCCTCCGTCATCAGCTCCACTCCCGGCCGGGGGACGCCGACGGCCAGCTGGTCGACCTGCGCTCGGGCATCCAGTCGACGGTGCTCGACGTCCGCCGGATCGTCGAGGGACTGCGGCCGCCGGCGCTCGACGAGCTCGGTCTGGCAGAGGCTCTTCACCAGCTGGTCCGGCGGCTCGAGGCGACCGACGGGCCGTTGCTCGAGGTGGCCGTCGACGTGCCGGGACGGCTTCCGGCGGCGGTCGAGGTCGCGACGTACCGGATCGTGGCGGAGGCCGTGACCAACGCCGTCAAGCATGCCGAGGCGCGGCACGTGTCGGTCCGGGTCGGAGTGGCGCCGCGGTGCATCGTGGTCGAGGTCTGCGACGACGGCGGGGGATCGGCGACGCCCTCGGACCACGGCATGGGACTGGTCAGCATGCGCGAGCGCGCTGCCGAGATCGGTGGGACGCTGGTCCTCGAGAGCGATCCGGGGCGGGGCACCCGGGTCCTCGCCGAGCTGCCCACCGGCGCCGAGGTCACCCGATGAGCACCCCGCCGATCCGGGTCCTGGTGGTCGACGACCACCCGCTCTTCCGGCAGGGTCTGGCCGGCATGCTCACCATCACCGACGACATGGACCTCGTCGGCGCCGTCGGCGACGCGGAGTCCGCGGTGCGCCGGTCGGCCGAGCTCGAGCCCGACGTCGTCCTGATGGACCTCAACCTGCCGGGCATGCCCGGCGTGGAGGGGATCCGGCAGATCGCGGAGCAGCCGCGTCCTCCGGCCGTGCTCGTGCTGACGATGGTGGACGACGACGACACCGTCGGGGCCGCCCTCCAGGTGGGCGCGCGGGGTTACCTCCTCAAGGGCGCCGTGCAGGACGAGGTGTTGGCCGCGATCCGGTCGGTCGCGGCGGGCGGACTGGTGTTCGCCGGCGGTGCCGCGGCCCGGGTGGCGTCCGGACGGCAGCGCTACCGGCAGGATCTGACCGAGCGGGAGGCACAGGTGCTCGCGCTCATCGCGGACGGACGCTCCAACACCGAGATCGCCCGCGCGCTCGATCTCAGCCTCAAGACCGTGCAGAACCACGTCTCCCACGTCCTGGCCAAGCTCCAGGTGCGCGACCGCACCCAGGCCGCGCTGCGGGCGCGGGGCCTGTGACCAGTCCCTGACAGGATGGCGCCCATGCGGCCGATGCTCGCCACTCGCGGCACCCACGTGCCGACGGGTGACGAGTGGCAGCACGAGGTGAAGTGGGACGGCATGCGGGTCCTCGTCGACGTACGACGCGGTGACGCCCGGCTGTGGAGTCGCAACGAGAACGACGCGACCGTGTCGTTCCCGGAGCTGAGCCGGCTGCCGGTCGACGACGCGCTGCTCGACGCCGAGGTGGTGGCCCTCGCGGACGGTGCGCCCAGCTTCGGCGCCCTCGCCGAGCGGATGCACGTCTCGCGGGCCGACCGGGCGCTGCGCCTGGCCGAGCGGATCCCGGTCACCCTGCTGGTCTTCGACGTGCTGCGACTCGACGGTCGTGAGCTGCTCGACGAGCCGTTGACCGCCCGCCGCGAGGCGCTGACCGGGCTCGACCTCCAGGACGACCGCTGGCAGACGCCGCCGGTGTACGACGACGGGCCGATGCTCTTCGAGGCGACCCTCCAGCAGGGGCTCGAGGGCATCGTCAGCAAGCGCCGGTCGAGCCGCTACCGACCCGGCGTGCGCAGCAAGGACTGGCTGAAGTTCGCCCATCGCCGCCGCGACTCCTACGTCGTGGGCGGCTGGCGACGCGAGACCGACTCGATCGACCGGCTCGGTGCCGTGCTCGTGGGCGAGCCGACGCCCGGCGGCCTGCTCTACCGCGGCCGGGTCGGCAGCGGCATCGCCGGCAAGAAGGCGGCGGTCCTGCGCGAGGTGCTCGGCGGACTGGCGCGCGACACGACGCCGTTCGCCGACGAGGTGCCCAGACCCGATGCGCTGGGTACGACGTGGGTGGAGCCCGTGCTGGTGGTGGAGGTCGAGTCCCTCGGCCCCTCCGCCCAGGGCCGGCTCCGCCAGCCGTCGTACGTCGGTGTCCGCGCCGACCTGGACCCGGAGGACCTCGCGTGAAGATGCTCGCCGCCGCGCTCGTCGTACTCGCCGTGCTGGTGCCGTCTCCCGCCCACGCAGGCACGAGGCGCGTCAGCCTCGGCGGCGTGCCCGTCACCCTCCACGTCCACACGCGCCAGGTGGTGACGGTCGACCACACCCGCGGGTACCACGCCCGGATCGGGTTCTGGGTCGAGCGGCACGACCACTGGCGACGCGTGTACGACGTGCGAGACGGCCGCATCGGGTACGGCGGGCTGGCCGCTCCCCACCACCGGGTTCAGGGCAGCGGCACCACCCCGCTCGGCACGGTCCGGCTCATCTCGTCGTTCGGCCGCGAGCGTCACCGGGCGAGCTGGAGCCTGCCCTACCGGCGCATCCGGCGCGGGGACTACTGGGTCGAGGACAACGGGTCGCGCTTCTACAACCGCTACCGCAACAGGGCCCAGGGCGGCTTCCGCTGGTGGCTGCCGGCCGGCGACCCCGACAGCTCCGAGCGGCTGCGGGACTTCCCGGTGCAGTACGACCTCTCGGTCGTGACCAGCTACAACCGCGACCAGGTGCGCCACCGCGGCGCCGGCATCTTCCTGCACGTCAACGGCCACGGCGCGACCGCGGGCTGCGTCAGCGCACCCAGGCTCTTCCTGCGCCGGATGATGTGGCGGCTCGACCCCGACAAGGTCCCCGTGCTGGCGGTGGGTCGGTGAACGACGAGGTCCGCGTCGACGTCGACGGCCGCACCCTGCGGCTCAGCAACCTCGACAAGGTGCTCTACCCGCGCACGGGAACCACCAAGGGCGAGGTGCTCAACTACTACGCCCAGGTCGCGCCGGTGCTGCTGCCGCTGCTGAAGGACCGTCCGGTCACCCGCGTCCGCTGGCCGCACGGCGTCGAGCGCGACCGCTTCTTCGAGAAGAACGCACCCGCGGGCACGCCGACCTGGGTGCGCACGGCGGAGGTGCCCACCACCGGCTCCCGGGGCGAGAGCCGGCACGGCGACACCCTGGTGTTCCCGATCATCGACGACCTGGCCACGCTCACCTGGGCCGCCAACCTCGCGGCCCTCGAGCTCCACGTCCACCAGTGGACCGTGACCAGGGCCGGCAGGCCGCGCGGCGCCGATCGGCTCGTGATCGACCTCGACCCGGGCGAGCCGGCCGGTCTCCACGAGTGCTGCCGCGTGGCCCTGCTGGTCCGCGACAAGCTCGCTGAGCGCAAGCTCGACGCCCGCCCGGTGACGAGTGGCAGCAAGGGCCTGCACGTCTACGCCACGCTGCCGAGACGCGTCGACCCGGACGAGTCCAGTGCCCTGGCCAAGGCGCTGGCCGAGGAGCTCCAGGGCGAGCAGCCGAAGCTGGTCACGGCCACCATGACCAAGGCGAAGCGCTCGGGGAAGGTCTTCCTCGACTGGTCACAGAACGCCGGGTCCAAGACCACGGTGTCGCCGTACTCGCTGCGCGGCGTCGAGCGCCCGAACGCGGCCACGCCGGTCTCGTGGGACGAGGTCGCCGAGGGCGCCGAGGACCCGCTCGGCCTCGAGCAGTTCCGGTACGACGAGGTGCTGGCGCGGGTGGCCGAGCGGGGCGACCTCTTCACCGAGTGACCCGCGCCCCGGGCTCTCGTGGCGGCCCTGTTGCCGAGCGCTCCGCGCGGTACCGCCTCGTTACCATTCCGTAGATCCGGTGTGGAGCAAACGTTGCCTTGTCTTACGTACGGTTGCCGTGCCCGGCCCTGGCGAGCTCCTGAACCCGCGTGGTGCCGGTGGCTGCCGACTTACCGGGGGGTGGGGTCGGCTCAGCCCGTGGCCGCCCGTGGTCCCCGCTGCGGGCGGTCCACGCTCCCCTCTGCCACGTTCAGCAGTCCGCCTGCTCCAGATCGACCAGGTGGAACTGGCCGTTCGGTCATCGGGATCCAGGGGAGAGGCCGCTTATGCTCCGCCACATGGCGCATCGGGTGCTCGTCGTGGAGGACGAGGAGGACATCGCCTCCCCGCTCGTGCAGACGCTCGAGCGCGAGGGGTACGTCGTCGACCGCGCACGCACCGGCCAGCAGGCGATCGAGAAGGCGGTCCCCGAGGGGCCGGACATCGTCCTGCTCGACCTCGGCCTGCCCGACATGGACGGCCTGGAGGTCTGCCGGGCCCTCCGCACGACCGGGTACGACGGCGCCGTCCTCATCCTGACCGCGCGGTCCGGCGAGCTCGACCGCGTGGTCGGGCTCGACGCCGGCGCGGACGACTACCTCGCCAAGCCGTTCGGCCTCGCGGAGCTGATGGCCCGCCTGCGGGCCCTGCTGCGTCGTACGACGGTCCGAGCGGGCGGCGGCGCCTCTCCCGCGGCGAGCCACCGGCTGCACGTCGACGTCGAGGCCCACCGGGTCTACGTCGGTGAGGTCGAGGTGCCGCTGACCGGCAAGGAGTTCGACGTCCTGACCGTGCTCGCCGCCCATCGCGACAAGGTCGTGTCGCGTGCGCAGCTGATGGCCGACGTGTGGAGCGAGGGGTGGTACGGCTCCACCAAGACCCTCGACGTCACCATCGGCCGGCTCCGCCAGAAGCTCGAGGCCGCCGGCACGGCCGAGCGCGTCGTCACCGTCCGTGGCGTCGGCTTCCGCCTCGAGAGCACCTGAGCTACGCGAGCAGCGTGGCGACCGTCGACCGGGCGTAGTCGCGCATCACCGCGTCGACACCGCTGCGGTCACCGGTCAGCAGCAGGTCGTGGAGCAGCCCGCGGGCGACCGCCAGGTCGAGCCGGGCCTGGCGCCGCGCCGTACGCCTCGGTACGCCGCGCGCGGACCACATGTCCGTCAGCGCGTCCAGCCACGTCGTGACCAGACTCGCCCGCAGGTCGGCGGCATGGGGGAGCCCGCGCATCGCGTGGCTCGACAGCTCGAAGAAGAGCGGGCCGTACACGAGCGCGTCGTCGGTCACCAGGCGCCAGTAGCGCAGTCCGGCCTCGAGCGGGTCGGGGTCGTGACGGGCCTCCTCGACCATCCGGGCGAGGGTCTCGCGCGCGCCCTGCTCGACCGCCGCGACCACCGCCGCCAGCAGCCCGTCCCGCGAGCCGAAGTGGTAGATGAGCATCCGGTGGCTGGTGCCGATGGCGTCGGCGAGGCCGCGCAGGCTGGTGTCGCCGATGCCGTGCGCCGCGAAGTGGCCGATCGCGCGCTCGAGGAGTGCGTCCCGGCCGGTGGCGACGGGGGTCACGCAGCCTCGGCCGCCGACTTCAGCGCCGCGGCCTCGACGTCGACGTACTCCCGGACCTTGCGGCCCAGCACCAGCGAGACGAGCCCGCTCAGCCAGCCGGTCTGCTCCAGGCCGAGCGTCAGCCGCGTCGTGCCGTCGGCGTCGGTCGAGACCGTGTGACGCCCCACGATGCGCACGCCGGGCTGCCGGCTGGCCCACGTGAACGTCGACCCCTCGACCAGCTCGCTCACCTCCCAGTCGCCACCGGCCAGCCCCTTCTGCTTGACGTGGGCGCGGCTGCCGACACGCAGGGCGCCGTCGTCGAGGCGGCGTACCTCCTCGTACGTCGTGATCCGCTCGGGCCAGCGCTCGATGGCGCTCAGCACCCTCCACACCGGCCCTGCGTCCGCCGCGACGGTGAGGGACTTCTCGTACTCCATGACGTCGTGAACCTCCTTTGTACCGAATGGTACACATCTGGGCTCGGCCGCGCCAGCTCGCCGAGTCGGCGCAGGTCCGGGACTGCCGGGCGCGCCCACGTCGACCCGGGCCATCGGTCCTCACGTGGTGACGTTGGACCCTCGCGACGCACGGCGGCTGGTCGAAGAATCGGCAGGGAGGGCCGGCAGAGGAGTCCGACATGAGCGTGCAGAAGAACATCGCCGCCGCCATGGGCGGCTGGAGCGTGCGCCACCGGGCGGTCGCCATCATCGGCTGGCTCGTCTTCGTGGCGGTCGCGATGACGGTCGGGTCGATGGTCGGGCAGCGACAGATGACCCAGGACCAGTACGCGACGGGTGACTCGGCCAAGGCGATCCAGATCGAGGACGCCGCCGGCCTGAGCAACCCGGCCGGCGAGATGATCCTCGTGACCACCACGACTCCGGTCACGTCCACCGCGGCTCGGGCCGCGGTGAACGACCTGGTCCTGCGGCTGCGGGCCACGCCCGACGTCACCGACGTCGTCGACCCGTACGCCGCCAGGCTCGTCTCCGCCGACGGGCACTCGGTGCTGGTCCGCGTGTCGATGAGCGGAGACCCGATGACCGCGGCGGACCGGGTCCAGCCGATCCTCGACGCCGTGGCGGCCGCGCGCAGCGCCCACCCGGGTGTGCGGATCGACGAGTTCGGAGACGGCTCGGCCAACAAGTGGTTCAACGACACGATCATGAAGGACTTCCGGCGCGCGGAGTGGACCGCCGTACCGCTGGCCCTCGGCATCCTGCTCGTGGCCTTCGGCGCCTTCCTCGCCGCCGTCCTGCCCGTCGGGCTCGCCCTCACGTCGTTCCTGGCGGCCAACGGGGTCCTCGCCCTGATCAGCCACCGGCTGGCCCTCGACAGCTCCGCGAGCTCGGTGATGCTGCTGGTCGGTCTGGCCGTCGGCGTCGACTACTGCATGTTCTACCTGCGCCGTGAGCGCGAGGAGCGCGCCCAGGGCCAGGACCCGGAGACGGCGCTGCGCATCGCGGCCGCGACCTCGGGACGCTCCGTGCTGGTCTCGGGGCTCACGGTGGTCGTCGCGATGTCCGGCATGTTCCTGTCCGGGATGCTGATCTTCGAGGGCTTCGCCACGGCCGCGATCCTGGTCGTCCTCGTCGCGGTGATCGGCTCCGTGACGGTGCTGCCCGCCCTGCTCTCGCTGCTCGGTGACCACGTGGATCTCGGCAGGGTGCCGGGGCTCGCCCGGATGCGGCGTCCCGGTGACGGCAGCAAGGTCTGGGGCGCCATCCTCGAGAGGGTGCTGAGGCGCCCGGCCTTGTCCGTGGTCGCTGCGGTCGGCTTCCTGCTGGTGCTCGCCACGCCGGTCCTCGGCATCCACACCGAGCAGCTGAGCCTCGACAAGCTGCTGCCGACCGACGCCAGCATCATGCAGAGCTACCGCCACATCTCCACGGAGTTCCCGGGCGGACCCGCCCCGGCGCGCGTCGTCGTGCGAGCGCCCGACGTACGCAGCGGCGACGTGACCGCGGCGGTGGCCGACTTCAAGACCCGGGCCGCGGCCACCGGGCTGGTCGGTGACCCCATCCTGGTGACCCTCCACCCCGACGCGAACGTGGTCGAGATCTCGGTCCCGCTGGCCGGCAGCGGCTCCGACGCCACGTCGGTGCGGGCGCTGCACGCGCTGCGATCCGACGTCGTACCCGCGACGTTCGGCCGGCTGCCCGGCGTGCAGGCCCACGTGAGCGGCGACCTGGCGTTCTCGGAGGACTTCAACACCCAGCTGAAGCACGCCTTCGCGCCGGTGATCATCTTCGTCCTGGTGCTGGCGTTCGTGCTGATGCTCGTGGCGTTCCGCTCGGTGACGATCGCCGCGGTGTCCGTGGTGCTGAACGTGCTCTCGATGTCGGCCGCCTTCGGCGTGATGGTCGCGGTCTTCCAGCACGGCTGGGGAGCCGGCCTCGTCGGCGCCCGAGGGGTCGGGGCGATCGAGGCGTGGATCCCGCTGTTCGCCTTCGTGATCCTCTTCGGGCTGTCGATGGACTACCACGTGTTCGTGGTGTCGCGGATCCGCGAGGCGCATGACCGTGGCCTGCCGACGCGGGAGGCCGTGGCCCACGGGATCCGGATCTCGGCCGGTGTCGTCACCAGCGCGGCGACGATCATGGTCGCGGTCTTCGCGGTGTTCGCGACCCTGTCGATGACGACGCTCAAGCAGCTCGGTGTCGGCCTGGCGGTCGCCATCCTGCTGGACGCGACCGTCGTACGCGCCGTCCTGCTGCCGTCGGTGCTGGCGGTGCTCGGCGACCGCACCTGGTGGCTCCCGCGCTGGCTGTCGTGGCTGCCCGAGCATGCGTCCGTCGTGCCGGTGCCGGTCCCCGAGCAGGCGGTGGACGTCGGCGCGTCGAGCGGCGCGGCATCCGAGTCCCACCCGTTCGTCGGTTGAGAGGAAGCCGCGGCCCGAGCCCGGAGCGCGACCCGGGGTGGGGCGCGTCGGCACGGATGTCGATTGCCGACGGCATCCGTCGTACGGAAGACTCGGCGGATGTCGTCCGGGTGGGGGCCCGTCTGAGATGCGCCCGATGGTCTGGTACGTCGCCTACGGGTCCAACCTGGCGATCGACCGCTTCCGCTGCTACCTCGCGGGCGGCCGACCGGCCGGCGGCTCGCGGGAGTACGCCGGCTGTCGCGACCCGCGCGACCCGGCTCGCTCCGAGGGGGTCGAGGTGCCGGGTGGGCTCGTGTTCGCCTCGGAGTCGGGGGTGTGGGGCGGCGGGATGGCGTTCTTCGACCGCACGAGACCGGGGGTCGCGGCCTGCCGGGCCCACCTGATCACGGCCGAGCAGCTCGGCGACGTGGCGGCCCAGGAGCGGAGGCGTCCGCCCGGTGGTGGGTTCGCGCGCCACCTGGCCGGGCTGCTGCCCGATGTGGAGACGGTGGTCGCGACCGGCCCCGGTCCCTACGAGACCGTGGTGCGGCTCGGCGAGCTCGACGGCACCCCGATGTTCACCATCACCCACCACGACGTACCGAGCCTGCCGCCGGCCGCGCCCACCGCGCCGTACCTGCGCTGGATCGCGGTCGGCCTGCGCGAGGCCCACGGGTACGACGCTGCCCGGACCGCCCGCTACCTCGCCCGGGCTCCCGGGGTCTCCGGGGCGTGGACGGAGGCTGAGCTCGCGGAGGTCGCAGCGGTGGCGGGGGTCGCGGAGCCCGTGGGGGCCGAGCGGTGAGGGCGCTGGAGGCCGACTACCTGGTCGTCGGGGCGGGCGCCATGGGGATGGCGTTCACCGATGCCCTCGTCGACCACGCCGACGTCCGCGTGGCCCTGGTCGACCGGCGGCAGGGTCCCGGCGGGCACTGGCGCGAGGCCTATCCGTTCGTGCGCCTGCACCAGGCATCGGCGTTCTACGGCGTCGCCTCGACGCTGCTCGGCGGGGGCCGCCTGCAGGAGAGCGGCCCGGAGGAGGGCCTGCAGGAGCGGGCCGGCCTGCCCGAGATCCTCGCCTACTACGACCGCGTGCTGAGCGAGCGCCTGGTCGGGTCGGGCCGGGTCGAGTTCCTGCCCGGCTGCGAGTACGACGGTGCCGGCAGCGTCGTCTCCCTCACCTCCGGCGAGCGCTACGTCGTACCGGAGGGGTGCCGGATCGTCGACGCCCACTACCTCGCGCCCGACATCCCGCGGGAGACGCCGCCGCCGTTCGCGGTCGCCGAGGGTGCCCGGGTGGTGCCGGTCAACGACCTCGCGGAGCTTGAGGAGCTGCCCGGCCGGCTCGTCGTCGTCGGCTCGGGCAAGACCGCGACCGACGCGTGCATCCGGCTGCTGCAGAACGGCGTCGACCCGGACGCGATCTGCTGGGTGCGCCCGCGCGATCCGTGGATGCTGAACCGCGCGGTCGTGCAGCCGGACCCGGCGGTGTTCCTCGGGATGTCCGCCGACATCCTCGCGGCGGCCGCGCGCGCGTCGTCCCTCGACGACCTGTTCCTCCGCCTCGAGGACGCCGGCATCATGCTGCGCATCGACCGCGCGGTCACGCCGACCATGGCCCGGACGCCGACGCTGGCCACCTGGGAGCTGGAGGCGCTGCGCAGCATCGAGGACGTCGTCCGGCTCGGCCACATCCGCTCGGTCGAGCCCGGTCGCCTCCGGCTCACGGAGGGCTCGGTCGGTGTCGCCCCCGACGCGCTCGTCGTCCACTGCGCGGCGTCCGGCCTGAAGACGCCGCCGCTCGTGCCGATCTGGGCGCCGTCGGCGATCACGCTGCAGCCGATCCGGGCCGGGTTCCCCTGCTTCGCCGCGGCGCTGGCCGGGTACGTCGAGGCCACCCGCGACGACGACACGGAGAAGAACCGGCTCTGCCCGCCCTCGCCGTACTCCGACAGCCTCGCCGAGTGGGCGGCGATGACCCTGATCGGCACTCGGGCCACGATGTCGTTCGGCGCCGAGCCCGACATCAAGGCCTGGGCCGACACGGTCGCGCTCAACCCCGCGCGGATCCCTCCCGACCACGCCTCGTCGCCCGAGCTGGACGACGCCCTCGCCCGCGTGCAGGCGCATCGCGCCCCCGCCCTCGAGCGGCTCGCGCAGCTCAGCGGCCTGGGGCGGTGAGCCAGTCACCGTTCGCGTCCTCGAGACCGTGAGCACCTCACCGCTCGCGCGGTCCATGAGCGGCCGATAGCGCCGCCCTTCTCCACATTTCACCGGCCGCACTTCCCCTGACGGCCCGCGCGGGCTTAGGTTGCCGGAACGGATCTCTTACTCGGGAGAGGGATCGCGATGTCCGTCGTCGCTGCTGACGCGCACGCCGAGCTGGTCGAGACGCTCGACCAGCGGGTGCGCGAGGTCGTGCGCCGCGAAGGCGTGGACCCGCAGCGCGACCCGGCCGTGGTACGCCGTCTGGCCGAGTCCGTGGTCCGTGCCCATGACGAGCGCAGCCTGACCGGGGCCGTCGCGCCGGTCACCGACGTCGGCGCGCTGGTCGGTGAGCTGGTCGCGCGGGTGTCCGGGTTCGGGCCGCTCCAGCCGTTCCTCGACGACCCGACCGTCGAGGAGGTCTGGATCAACGACCCGAGCCGGGTCTTCGTCGCCCGGAGGGGCCGCCACGAGCTGACCAACCTGATGCTGACCGCCGCGCAGGTGCAGGAGCTGGTCGAGCGGATGCTGCGGGCGAGCGGGCGCCGGATCGACATCAGCCGGCCGTTCGTCGACGCGATGCTCCCCGCGGGCCATCGCCTGCACGTCGTCCTCGAGGGCATCAGCCGCGGCTGGTCGGCGGTCAACATCCGCAAGTTCGTGCTCACCGCCGCCCGGCTCCACGAGCTGGTCGAGCTCGGCACCCTGACCCCGCCGGCCGCGGCGTTCCTCGAGGCGTCCGTGCGGGCCGGGCTCAACATCCTGGTGGCAGGCGCGACCCAGGCGGGCAAGACGACCCTGTTGAACTGCCTGGCGGCCGCCATCCCAGGGGGCGAGCGGGTGGTGAGTGCGGAGGAGGTCTTCGAGCTGCGCTTCCCCCACCCGGACTGGGTCGCGATGCAGACCCGGCAGAGCGGGCTGGAGGGCACCGGTGAGATCCGGTTGCGCGAGCTGGTCAAGGAGAGCCTGCGCATGCGGCCCAGCCGCATCCTGGTCGGCGAGGTCCGGGCCGAGGAGTGCCTCGACCTGCTGCTGGCGCTCAACGCGGGCGTGCCGGGCATGTGCACCCTCCATGCCAACTCCGCCCGTGAGGCGCTGGTGAAGATGTGCACCCTGCCCTTGCTGGCCGGCGAGAACGTCTCGGCCCGCTTCGTGGTGCCGACCGTGGCCGCCAGCGTCGACCTCGTGGTCCATCTCGGCATCGACCCCCAGGGCGTACGACGCGTCAACGAGATCGTGGGCGTGCCGGGCCGGGTCGAGCACGACGTGATCGAGATCGAGCCGATCTTCGAGCGCACGTCGGGCGACCTGCGCCGGTCGAACGGCACGCCGCCACGGCTCAGCCACTACCAGCGTCTGGGCATCGACATCCACGCCGTCCTCAACGGGTCGCGCTGATGGGCGTGCTGCTCGGGCTCGGGCTCGGCGTGGGGGTGATGCTGGTCTGGTCCGCCTTCGTCCTGCCCCGGCCACGGCGACGCCCGCGTCGTACGCCGGCCCGGCTCGCCGACCTCCTGGCGCGGGCCGGACTGGGCCACGTCTCGCCGGCCGCCTTCACGGCGCTGTGCGCGGTGTGCGGAGGCGCGGCCGCGCTGCTGATGCAGGTCGTCACCCGCACCCCACCGGTCGCGATCCTCTTCGGAGCGATGGCCGGGTTCGTCCCCGTGACCGTGGTGTCGGCGCGGGCCAGGCGGCGGCACCGGGAGTTCGCGGAGGTCTGGCCCGAGGCGGTCGACAACCTGGCGTCGGCGGTGCGGGCCGGGCTCTCGCTCCCCGACGC
>JBAUWD010000298.1:0-6936 GCA_049583575.1 Nocardioides sp. | reverse complement strand
GATCAGGTCCAGCGCCCGGCCGGTGCCGACGAGCCGGGGCAGCCGGACCGTGCCGCCGTCGACCAGCGGCACCCCCCACCGTCGGCAGAAGACACCCAGGGTGGCGTCGGCGGCCGCGACCCTCAGGTCGCACCACAGCGCCAGCTCGAGGCCGCCCGCGACGGCGTACCCCTCGATCGCGGCCACCACGGGCTTGCCCAGCCGCATCCGGGTCGGCCCCATCGGGCCGTCGCCGTCCGGCTCCACGCGGTTGTCCATCATCTTGAGGTCGGCGCCGGCGCAGAAGGTGCCGCCCGCACCCGTCAGTACGGCGACGGCCTGTTCCTCGTCGGCGTCGAACGCGGCGAACGCGGCGACCAGCTCCGCGGCCGTGGCGCGGTCGACGGCGTTGCGGGCCTCGGGCCGGTCGACGACGACCGTCGTGACCGGGCCGGCGATCTCCACACGGACAGTCATGCCCGCGATTGTGCCCCGCGCAGCCGGACGAACGAGACCACGGCGGCCACCACCATCGCGACGGCGACGACGACGAACGGCCAGGGCGACCACTCGTCGGTGCACGACTGCGACGTCGCCGTCACGGTGCAGTGTGAGCCCGGACCGTCGCGGTTGAGCCACGCGACGTACATCAGCGGGGAGGCGGCGCCGGCGACCAGCCCGGTGAGGGCCGGGCCGACGCCCGTCCTCCACAGCAGGAGCCCGCACACCACCAGCGTCACGAAGAGCACCGCGAACCCGATGGTCAGGATCGAGAGGACCCCGAGGCACAGTCCCATCCCCGCGACGGCCCAGAGCGCGAACGCCCACCACGTGTCCGCCCGCCGGTCCATGCGGACATCCTCACACCTTGGGGCCGCCCTGACTCACTCGGACGGCCACAGATGCGACAACGCGGTGGACCCGGAGCGCCGGACGGTCCAGATCCACCGCGTTGCGAACGCTGGCGGTGGCGGTGGGATTTGAACCCACGGTGGGCTTGCGCCCACACACGCTTTCGAGGCGTGCTCCTTAGGCCGCTCGGACACGCCACCGCCGGAGAGGCTACCCGAGGCGTTGGTGGCCGAAGAAATCGTCCAGCGGGGCCCGGCACTCGTCCGCGAGCACCCCTGCGACCACCTCCGGCCGGTGGTTGAGCCGCCGGTCGCGGACCACGTCCCACAGCGAGCCCGCGGCGCCGGCCTTCTCGTCGTACGCCCCGAAGACGAGGTGGTCGAGGCGGGACAGGACGACCGCACCGGCGCACATCGTGCACGGCTCGAGGGTCACGACGAGCGTGCAGCCGGTCAGCCGCCACTCGCCGGTGGCGACCGCGGCGGCCCGGATCGCGACGAGCTCCGCGTGGCCGGTCGGGTCGCCGTCACGCTCGCGGACGTTGTGGCCGCGGCCGATCACCGAGCCGCCGGGGTCGAGGACGACCGCGCCGACGGGCACGTCGCCGGAGGACATCGCGGAGCGGGCCTCGACGAGCGCGGCGCGCATGGCCGCGTCGTACGACGTCATGGGGTCAGGCAGAGGTGAGGCCGACGGCCTCGTCGAAGAGCGGTCCGAAGCCGACGCGGCGCGCCACGTCGGACAGCATCTCGTCGGGGTAGAGGTCGAAGTCGTCGAGCAGGACGGCCATGTCCATGGCCCCCATGCCGAGGTCGCCGAGGATGTCGAGGTCGCCGGCCGGGACCTGCTCGTCCTCGTCCAGCGGCTCGGGCAGTCCGAGCACCTCGACGGCCGAGCGGGCGAGCTCCCACTCGTCGGCCGCGGTGATGTCGGACAGCAGCAGGCGTACGACGGGACCGGCCACCCGGACGATCAGGAAGAAGTCCTCGTCGATCGCCACCAGGCCGATCGCACCGCCGTCACCGGGGAAGCGGCGGAGCGCGGCCGAGAGCCGCTCGACGTCGGTGAGCACGTCGTGCACCAGCTCGACCACCTGCCACTCGCCCTCTTCGCGGTAGGCGGCCACCGCGAAGTCGATCCCCTCGATCTGCTCGCTCATGGCTACCTCCGATCACGCTCAGGCCAGGCGGGACGTCTCAAGAGTGACAGAGGCCCCCAGCCCTGCCAACCCCGTTGCGCGGCGGTGGGGCGAACCCCAGCAACCACTAGGGTTCGCAGCATGCGCACGATCGTCGTCGACCATCCCCTCGTCGCCCAGAAGCTCACCGCGCTGCGGGACGAGGACACCGACTCCCCGACCTTCCGTCGGCTGGTCGACCAGCTCGTCACGCTGCTCGCCTACGAGGCGACCCGAGACGTCCGCGTCGAGCCGTGCGACATCGTCACGCCGGTGGCGCCCACCACGGGCGTGCGCCTGTCGGCGCCGAAGCCGATGGTGGTGCCGATCCTGCGGGCCGGGCTCGGCATGCTCGAGGGCATGATGCGACTGCTGCCCGCGGCGGAGGTGGGGTTCCTCGGGATGGTGCGCAACGAGGAGACGCTGCAGGCCTCGACGTACGCCGAGCGGCTGCCCGACGAGCTCGCCGGACGGCAGTGCTACGTGCTCGACCCGATGCTGGCCACGGGTGGCACGCTGGCCGCCGCGATCCGGTTCCTGACCGACCGCGGCGCCGACCACATCACCGCGATCTGCCTGCTGGCCGCCCCCGAGGGCTGCGCCCGGCTCGAGCAGGGGCTCGAGGGGCTCGGCGTACCGGTCACCGTCGTCACCGCGGCGATGGACGAGAAGCTGAACGACAAGGGGTACATCGTCCCGGGCCTCGGCGACGCCGGAGACCGGCTGTACGGGCTCGCGGGGTGACGCGCCGTTCCCAGGTCGGTGGTCGGGTGGCACGCTGACGGACGTGGCGATCCTGGTGCGACCCTGCGCCGAAGGCGACACGGCTGCCGTCACCGGGCTGGCCGATCGGCTCGCCGTCGGCGTCGCCGAGTGGCGCGACCCGGAGGCCGTCCTGCACGCGGTACGCACGTGGGTGGCCGAGTCCGCCGCGCCGGGCTTCGAGGGCGCTGCCTTCGTCGCCGAGGACGGCGGCGAGGTGGTCGGCTTCGCGTCGGTCTCCACGGTCGAGCACTTCGCGGGCGAGGTGGACGCCTACGTCGGTGAGCTCGTCGTTGCGGCGCCGGTCGAAGGAGCCGGTGTCGGCGGCCGGCTCCTCGAGGCGGCCGAGGCATGGGCCCGCGAGCGGGGCTTCCGGTGCCTGACCCTCACCACCGGGGCGGCCAACGCCCGTGCCCGGGCCTTCTACGCGGCCCGCGGCTTCCGGGACGAGGACGTGAAGCTCACCAAGGTCCTGCGCTGAGACCATCCGGGTGGCGTGCCGACGGACTCATCCGCCCGGGAAGATCGGCACCGTGCCGGTGGCGATCAGGACCGCGAGCACCATCACCAGGATCCCCAGGACGGCGTACGCGACCTCCTTGCTGATCCGGGTCTCCCGGGACTCCGGCGCCTCGTACCGATGACCGTCGGGCTTGAGCATCGGGTCGGTGTCGTCGTTCTTGGTCATGGCGGCTCAACGACCGACACCGCCGTTTGGTCACAAACCGCAGATCTGCGCCCCGAAATGTCGCCGTTTGGTGCCAAACCGCAACTGGTCAGACCAGTCTCAGAGCGCCTTCACGTCGTTGAGCAGCTTGCCCATCGTGTCCTTGGCGTCACCGAACAGGAGCGAGGTGCGCTCGTCGAAGAGCAGCTCGTTCTCGATACCCGCGAACCCGGGACGCATCGAGCGCTTCATGAAGATGACCTGCCTCGCCTCGTCGGCGTTGAGGATCGGCATCCCGTAGATCGGAGCACTCGGGGTCGTGCGAGCCGCTGGGTTGACGACGTCGTTGGCACCGACGACGAGGGCGACGTCGGTGTCCTTGAAGTCGCCGTTGATGTCGTCCATCTCGCGCAGCTGCTCGTAGGGCACCTGAGCCTCGGCGAGGAGGACGTTCATGTGGCCGGGCATGCGACCGGCCACCGGGTGGATCGCGTAGTCGACGTGCACCCCCCGGGCGGTGAGGACGTCGACGAGCTCACGCAGGGTGTGCTGCGCCTGGGCCACCGCGAGCCCGTACCCGGGCACGATGATCACGCGGTCGGCGTACGCCAGCATGATCGCGGCGTCCTCGGGCGTCACGCTCCTGACCGGCCGGTCGCTGGCCTCGCCGGCGCCGAGCGTGGAGCCACCCTTGAGCGCACCGAAGAGGATGTTGGTCACCGAGCGGCCCATCGCACGCGCCATCAGCAGCGTGAGGAACGTACCGGAGGCACCGACCAGCGTGCCGGCGATCAGCAGCAGCACGTTGGACAGGACGTAGCCGCCGGCCGCGACGGTCAGGCCGGTGAACGCGTTGAGCAGCGAGATCACGATGGGCACGTCGGCGCCACCGACGGGGAGCACCAGCAGCAGACCGATCAGGAGTCCGATCAGGCCGAGCACGATGCCGAGCGACATCCGGGGCTCGTGCACCAGCAGTACGGCGACCACCACGGCGCCGACGAGGGACACGCCGAACAGCACCGGCAGACCCGGGAAGACCACCGGGCGCGAGGTCATCAGGTCCTGGAGCTTGGCGAAGGTGATGATCGAGCCGGCGAACGACACCGAGCCGACGACGACCGTGAACGCGGTCGCGGCCAGGTTGAACCACGGGTCGTGCGCACCGGCGTCGATCACGTCGTGCAGCTCCAGCAGCGCCACCAGCGCCGCGGCACCGCCGCCCACGCCGTTGAACAGGGCCACCATCTGGGGCATCTGCGTCATCTGCACGGTCCGGGCGCCGTACACACCCCCCAGGGTGCCGATCGCGATCGCGCCGATGATCAGCGGGACGTGGTGCAGGTGGAGGCTCGTCCAGAAGAACGGCACGACGCAGGCGACCACGGCCGCGGCGGCGCCGACCAGGTTGCCGTTGCGAGCGGTCTTGGGCCCCGACAGTCCCTTGAGCGCGAGGATGAAGCACACACCGCACGCGAGGAAGACCAGCTGGATCCAGGTCGGCATCAGGCGGCCCCGCCCTTGGTCGACGACGCCTCGTCGGTCTTCGCGGGCTTCTTCCGGACGAACATCTGGAGCATCCGGTCGGTCACCACGAAGCCACCGACCATGTTGACCGAGGCGAGCACGATCGCGACCAGCCCGACGGACACCGCCAGCGAGTTGTCCGTCGTACCGGTCACGATGATCGCGCCGAGCAGGATGATCCCGTGGATCGCGTTGGCACCCGACATCAGCGGCGTGTGGAGCGTCGAGGAGACCTTGGAGATCACCTCGATCCCGACGAAGACGCTGAGCACGAAGATCGTGAGCCACACGACCCCTTCGCTGAGGATCACTGGTCGGCCTCCTGGTCGTAGGGCAGATCGAGCGGGACGTCGCCCGCCTGCTCGGGTGCCATCCCGTCGTCGTCGGCGACGCTCTCGTCGTGCGCCTCGGCGGGCTCGGGCGCCGCATCGGTCGCAGTCGCCGGAGGCGGTCCCTCGATCGCCTCGCGGGTCGGCTCGTGCCGGATCACCCCGTCGCGGGTGACGCAGCTGCCGGCGACGATCTCGTCGTCGAAGTCGGGGGCGAAGGCGGCGTTGCCGTCGGCGTCCTTGGTGGTCATCAGGGTGACCAGGTTGACGATGTTCTGGGCGTAGAGCTTGGACGCCGGGCCGGGCATCTGGCTCGGCACGTTGCGGCCACCCCAGACCTGGGCGTTGCCGATGCGGACGACCTCGCCGGCGACCGACCCCTCGACGTTCCCGCCGGTCTCGGCCGCGAGGTCGACGACGACCGAGCCGGCCTTCATCTGCTCGACCATCTCGCGGGTGACGAGCATCGGAGCGGCGCGGCCGGGCACGGCCGCGGTGGTGATCAGGGCGTCGGCCGCGGCGACGTACGGCGTGAGCAGCTCGCGCTGGCGGGCGGCTCGGTCCTCGGTCATCTCGCGGGCGTACCCGCCGGCGCCCTCGAGCGTCTCGAGGTCGAGCTCGATGGCCTTCGCACCCATCGACCGGATCTCCTCCGCGGCGGCCGCGCGCACGTCGTACGCCCGGACGATGGCGCCGAGCCGCTTCGCGGTGGCGATCGCCTGGAGCCCGGCGACCCCGGCGCCGAGGACGACGACCTCGGCGGCCTGAACGGTGCCCGCGGCGGTCATGTTGAGCGGGAAGAACCGGCGCAGCATCCCCGCGGCGACGATCGCGCAGCGGTACCCCGACACCAGTGCCTGCGAGCTGAGCCCGTCCATCGACTGTGCGCGCGAGATGCGCGGGATCAGCTCGACGGCGTGGGCGGTGATGCCCGAGTCGCGGAGCTCGACGACCGTGGGCTGCTCCTGCATCGTGGACAGGAAGGAGATCGTGGTCGTGCCTCGGGCCAGCCGGCGGATGGCCGTGACGTCCAGCGGCTGCACCGAGACGACGGCGTCGGCGCCGGCGAAGGCGTCCGGGGCGACGGTCGCGCCCGCCGCGACGTACTCCTCGTCGGTGATCAGCGCGTGCATCCCGGCGCCGGGCTCCACGGCGACGTCGTACCCCAGTCCGGTGAGCTTGCCCACCAGCTCGGGCACCATCGCCACACGTGCCTCCCCCTCGCGGGTCTCCTTGGCCACTGCGATCTTCACGGCCACGAAACTAGGGCATATCTGGCCGCGCTCCCACCCATCTCGACGTTCCCGGGCGTGGTGTTGTGCACAGGGATGCTCGGATAGTCCATGACGAGATGGTGGTGAAGACGGCCAAATGAGAGCCATCTCGTCATGGACTACCGGGAAAGAGCCAGCTCCTCCACGGTCTCGTAGCGGGGACGACCGCCCGGGCCCTCACCGAGGTACGACGCGACCAGGGCGACGCGGTCGGCAGGCCAGGTGGGTCCGCGGTAAGTGTCGAGGAGCCGGACCCAGCTCGACGCCTCCTGCGGCCGGCCCAGCCGGGCCACCGTCACGTGCGCCCGGAACCGCTGGCCGTCGACGGGCACCCCGGCCCGGTTGGCGGCGGCCCGCGCCCCCGTCGCC
>JBAUWD010000297.1:0-4522 GCA_049583575.1 Nocardioides sp. | reverse complement strand
CGGCGAGCCCGCCTCCGCAGGGCCCGGATCGCCGAGACGCCCGCCGACGTCTGCCCCACGTGCCACACCCAGCTGCCGGCGACGAAGATCTGCGACAACTACTGCACGTGAGCGGCGCCAGCAGCGGGCGGTCCCGCGTGGGCACCACCGTCACCGGCTGACCGTCGTCGCTCCCGACCGCGAGCCGTGTCCGGACTCACTGTCCAGAAGCGCCGAACTGTTCGGCTCAGCCCGGCGGCCGGACTATCGTGGGGGAGTTGCGCGGAGCACCGGAGACGCCTCGGAGATCCTGGCGCGACGCGCGATGGCGACGAAAGGTTGTGCACGCAGGTGTCCAAGCAGGTCAAGCGGCTCGACCGCGTGATCATCCGGTTCGCTGGCGACTCGGGCGACGGCATGCAGCTCACCGGTGACCGGTTCACCCAGGAGTCCGCATCCTTCGGCAACGATCTGTCGACCCTGCCGAACTTCCCGGCCGAGATCCGAGCTCCCCAGGGCACGCTGCCCGGGGTCTCGTCGTTCCAGGTCCACTTCGCCGACCACGACATCCTCACCCCGGGCGACGCACCCGACGTGCTCGTCGCGATGAACCCGGCCGCGCTCCGCGCCAATCTCGGCGACCTCCCGAGGGGCGCCGTGATCGTCGTCGACACGCACGACTTCACCGCACGCAACCTCACCAAGGCCGGCTACACCGCCAACCCGCTCGAGGACGGCAGCCTCGACGAGTACGCCGTCCACCCGGTCGACCTGACGGGGATGACCGTCGAGGCGGTGAAGGAGTTCGGGCTGTCGCGCAAGGACGCCGCCCGCGCCAAGAACATGTTCGCCCTGGGGCTGCTCTCCTGGCTCTACGGCCGGCCCACCGAGTCGACCGTCGCGTTCCTCCAGAAGCGCTTCGCCAAGGTGCCCGACATCCGTGACGCCAACGTGACGGCCTACCGCGCGGGCTGGAACTTCGGCGAGACCACCGAGTCGTTCGTGGTGTCCTACGAGGTCAAGCCGGCCCCGATGCCGACGGGGACCTACCGCAACATCACCGGCAACCTCGCCCTGTCCTACGGACTGGTCGCGGGCAGCGTCCAGTCCGGACTGCCGATCTTCCTCGGCTCCTACCCGATCACGCCGGCCTCCGACATCCTGCACGAGCTCAGCAAGCACAAGGCCTTCGGCGTCACGACGTTCCAGGCCGAGGACGAGATCGCCGGCATCGGGGCGGCCATCGGCGCGTCGTTCTCCGGAAGCCTCGGCATCACCACCACCTCGGGGCCCGGCATCGCGCTGAAGTCCGAGTCGATCGGCCTGGCGGTGATGACCGAGCTGCCGCTCGTCGTCATCGACGTGCAGCGCGGCGGCCCGTCCACCGGCCTGCCCACCAAGACCGAGCAGGCCGACCTGCTGCAGGCCATGTACGGGCGCAACGGCGAGTCCCCGGTCCCGATCGTCGCGCCGCGGTCACCCGGCGACTGCTTCGACGCGGCCCTCGAGGCCATCCGGATCGCGATCACCTACCGCACACCGGTGATGCTGCTCTCCGACGGGATGCTGGCCAACGGCTCCGAGCCGTGGCGCATCCCCGAGCTGTCGGAGCTGGCGAGCATCGACCCGGCCTTCGCCACCTCGACCAACCACGGCTCGGGCGACGACGCCGAGTTCTGGCCGTACGTGCGCGACGAGGAGACGCTGGCGCGTCCGTGGGCCATCCCGGGTACGCCGGGCCTGGAGCACCGCATCGGCGGGCTGGAGAAGGGCGACGGGCACGGCAACATCTCCTACGACCCGGCCAACCACGACTTCATGGTCCGTACCCGTGCGGCCAAGGTGGAGCGGATCGCCGCGTCGCTCCCGCCCCTCGAGGTGGACGACCCCGGCGGCAGGGCGAAGGTGCTCGTGCTCGGCTGGGGATCGACGTACGGTCCGATCGGCGCGGGCGTACGACGCGTGCGCAACGCCGGGTACCGCGTAGCGCAGGTGCACCTGCGCCACCTCAACCCGTTCCCGCGCGACCTCGGCGACATCGTGAAGCGGTACGACAAGGTGCTGGTCCCCGAGATGAACCTCGGCCAGCTCGCGACGCTGATCCGGGCCCGCTACCTGGTGGACGCGGTCGGCTTCAACCAGGTCAACGGCATGCCGTTGAAGGCGGCCGACCTCGCCCACTCGATCGCCGACCTGGTCGCCGAGGCCGAGGGTATCCAGGCACCGCTGGGCGTGTGGGGCGAGACCGTCGTCAAGGAGCACGCGCAATGACCACGACCGATCTCCCGCAGCCGACGATGCGCAGCGGCGTCGAGCTGGTCCCGACCACCGACGAGTCCCGGACCGGCAAGGACTTCACCAGCGACCAGGAGGTCCGGTGGTGTCCGGGTTGCGGCGACTACGCCGTGCTCAAGGCGGTGCAGGGCTTCCTGCCCGATCTCGGCCTGCGTCGGGAGAACATCGTGTTCGTCTCCGGCATCGGGTGCTCGTCGCGGTTCCCCTACTACCTCGAGACCTACGGCATGCACTCGATCCACGGCCGGGCGCCGTCGATCGCGACCGGCATCGCCACCTCGCGCGCCGACCTGTCGGTGTGGGTCGTCACCGGTGACGGCGATGCGCTCTCGATCGGCGGCAACCACCTGATCCACGCGCTGCGCCGCAACGTGAACATGACGATCCTGCTGTTCAACAACCGCATCTACGGCCTCACCAAGGGCCAGTACTCCCCCACGTCGGAGGCCGGCAAGGTCACCAAGTCGACGCCGATGGGCTCGCTCGACCACCCGTTCAACCCGGTGTCGCTCGCGCTCGGCGCCGAGGCAACGTTCGTCGCCCGCACCATCGACTCGGACCGCAAGCACCTGACCGCGGTGCTCTCCGCCGCGGCCGCTCATCGGGGCACGTCGTTCGTGGAGATCTACCAGAACTGTCCGATCTTCAACGACGGTGCGTTCGACGCCGTGAAGTCTCCCGAGACGCGCGACGAGGCGATCATCCCGCTCCGGCACGGTGAGCCGATCCGCTTCGGCGTCGACGGCGCGCGCGGGCTGATCCGCGACACGGCGACCGGCGGCGTCAAGGTCGTCGACGTCGGAGCCGGTCACGACCAGGTCGACCCCGACGCGCTCCTGGTGCACGACGCCCAGAGCCCCGACCCCACGACCGCGTTCGCGATCTCCCGGCTGACCGACGCGGGCCGGCTGCACCGGGCCCCGATCGGGATCTTCCGCCGGGTCACCCGCCCGACGTACGACGACCTCGCGCGCGACCAGATCGTCCAGGCCTCGGCAGGCGTCACCGGCACCCCGACCGAGCGGCTCGCCGCCCTGATCGGTGGCGGCGACACCTGGACCGTCGCCTAGCACGTCCCGCGCGCTGCGCGTGCGAAGGCCGCGACCCGGACGTGCCCGCGAGGAAGGGTCGACCCGGTGCCGGACGAAGAGAGGAGCTGAGTGACCCGCCTCGCGATGTCCGAGTCACGTCGCGGGTTCCTGCTCGGCGTCGCGGCGTACGCCCTGTGGGGTGCCTTCCCGCTCTACTGGCCGCTGCTCGAGCCGGCCGGCGCGTTCGAGATCCTGGCCCACCGGATCGTCTGGTCCGGGGTCACGATGGGTCTCCTCGTGGTCGCCCTGGGCCGCACGTCGGTCGTACGCGGCCTGGTCGCCGATCGGCGGGTCCGCGGGCTGCTGACGCTGGCCGCGTGCCTGGTCACCGTGAACTGGGCGACGTACATCTGGAGCGTCAACAACGGGCACGTGGTGGAGAGCTCGCTGGGCTACTTCATCAACCCGCTGGTCACCGTGCTGATGGGCGTCTTCATCCTCGGTGAGCGGATGCGACCGGTGCAGTGGGTGGCCATCAGCGTGGCGGCGACGGCCGTCGTGGTGCTGACCGTCGACTACGGGCGCCTGCCGTGGCTCGCGCTCGTGCTCGCTCTCTCGTTCGGCAGCTACGGGCTCTGCAAGAAGCAGGCCAACGCCCCCGCCATCGAGAGCCTGACGCTGGAGACGATGGTGATCGGGCCGATCGCCCTCGCGTACGTCGGCTGGCTCGCCTGGCACGGGGAGTCCGGCTTCGGCAGCCACGGCGTCGGGCATGCGGCGCTGCTGATGACGACCGGCCTCGTGACCGCGGTCCCCCTGATGTGCTTCGGGGGTGCCGCGATCCGGGTGCCCATGGTGACCCTCGGACTGCTCCAGTACCTCGCGCCGGTCCTGCAGTTCGCGCTCGGCGTCGGGTACTTCCACGAGGACATGCCGGCCGGCCGCTGGATCGGCTTCGCGCTGGTGTGGGTGGCGCTGGTGATCCTCACCGCCGAGTCCGTCCGGCACCGACGGGTCACCCTGCGGCTCGCCGCCGAGGCCTGCGCGATCTGACGTCCGGGGCTGGGCGGCTCGTCGCAGCTTCATCATGTGAGGCAGCCGGCAGTGCCCCCCGGCCCCCTGATCTCAGCTGGAGCGGGTCGCGACCAGGTCGGCGAAGGTCTCCAGGGCCTCGCGCACCGGCCCGGGCGGCAGCGCGGCCAGGGACGACTTGGCCT
>JBAUWD010000296.1:0-1663 GCA_049583575.1 Nocardioides sp. | reverse complement strand
GGCGACGTCGCCGTGCGGCTCCGCCACCGGTACGACGGGCCGCACCGCCCGGGCGCGTCCGTGGTCGATCGCCCGATGCCGTGCGACGGCGAACAGCCAGGCCCGGAAGGCCGCGGCGTCCCCGGTGAACCCAGCCAGATCGCGCACCACCTGCAGCCAGGTCTCGCCGGCGAGGTCCTCGGGAGCCTCGTTGCCGCGCACGGTGAGGTAGCGCAGCAGAGGCGGGTGGAGCGCCCGCCAGAGCACGACGAAACCGGCCTCGTCACCGTTGCGGGCGAGTTCCAGGGCCTCGTCGAGCCGCCCCGGGGCAGGCTGCCGCCCACCGGGCCGATCCCCCGTGGAGTCGGTCCGATGGGCGGCATCGTGGGTGTCCGTGTGGTCCAGCGCCTTGCCCTCCAGCAGTCGGCTGCCGGCCTCAGGAGACGACGGTCCCGCTGGAGCTCGGCGCGAACCGCGGACCACCCGCATAGGCGAGACGGTAACCCGTGCCCGGCACCAGCGGCTCGTGGAACCGGGCGACTCCGTGCGGACCGGTCTGGTCGGTGCCGGCCTCGGTCCAGGTGGCGGACCCGGGAGCCTGCTCGAGCAGCGTCACCGTGCGTCCCGCGAGGGCGTGCCCGCCACCGCGCAGCTCGCCGCTGACCACGAACTCCGTCGCCTTCTCCTTGCCGCGGATCGACAGCGAGGTCGCGATGCGGACGAAGACCCGGGTGCGGTGGCTGTCGGTGCCCGGCTGACCCGGGGCGCGGAGCAGGTGCAGACGGTAGACCGTCGACACCGCGGGCGTGTCGGTGAAGCTGACGGAGCCGTCGGCCGCCGTGGTGCCGGTGCCGACCAGGTGCAGTCCGTGCTTCGAGCCGACCTTGCGGGCCAGCAGCTTCACGGTCCCGCCGGCCACGGGTGCTCCGTCGTCGGTGGCCGTGCCGGAGATCGTCGTCGTGTCACCGGAGTCGATCCGCTTCGGCGCCGCGGAGATGGTCAGGTCGGGACGCGAGATCACCCGGACCACCGCGCTGCGGGCGGGCCGCAGGAGCGGCGTACCGAGGAAGACCAGGCGGTACGCCGTGTCGGCGGCCGGCTCGACCCGGAACGCGACCGCGCCGTGCCGTCGGGTGCGGTGGGCGCCGACGAAGGTCCAGGAGGCACCGGCGGTGCGCGACACCAGGATCACGCGGCGGTGCGGGAGCGAGACGCGCCCGGCCCGGAGCCGGCCGCGGATCACGTCGATCCCGTCGCGCTTGGCCACGCGGTGGACGGCGCGGACGGACAGCGACGTCGGGATCCGGTGGGCCGGGTGCTGGTGGGTGCGGACGCGGACCACGGCGACCCCGCTGACGCTGGGCCGAGCGTCGGTGTCGCCGGCGTAGTGCCAGCGGTAGCGCGTGGTCACGTCGGGGGTGACCGTCTCGGTCAGACCACCGTGGTCGCGAGCCGTGGCATCGCCGACGGGCGTGAAGCTCGTGGCACCCATGGGGCGGGCCTCGAGGGTGACGACGCGACCGGCCGGGGTCCCGGGTCCGGCCACCCCGAGCGCGCCGGTGACCGTGTCGGTGCCGCCGGGCTTCACGGACGGGTGGACCACGCGGATCGCGAGCGACGTGGCCGCCCGGCCGCCTTCGGCCGAGGCGTTGGCGAGCGGTACGGCGGCCACACCCGTCGCGGT
>JBAUWD010000295.1:0-9057 GCA_049583575.1 Nocardioides sp. | reverse complement strand
CGCCGAGCGCGACCGCGAGCGCGGGCTGCCAGGTGAGCGTCGCCAGGGCCGTGCAGGCTCCGGCCGCCAGCCACCGCCGGCGCCCGACCAGGATCAGCGAGGCCAGCAGGAAGACCAGCATCGTGGTCTTCTCACGGGGGCCGTCGGAGGCGAGATCGAGGAACCGCTCGAAGGTGAGGAACACCGCCGGCGCCACGAAGCCCGCGGCCCGCGACCCGAACGTGTCCCGCGCGAGCACGCACAGCAGCGAGCAGCACAGCGCGGAGAGCAGCGTGAAGAGGAGCCGAGCGGACAGGAGGGGGTCGACACCGGCGAAGTGACCCACCCAGATCGCGAGCCCCGGGACGGCGTCGGCCAGAGGTCCGACCGAGTTGAAGATCGCGACGTACGGCGGGACGCCCTGCGCGACGTGCTCGCCGCCGTACAGGAAGACGCCCAGGTCGCGGTCGACGATGCCCTGGTAGCCGTGCAGGGCGTAGACGACCAGGGCGACGAGCCCGACGAGGAGCGGGTCGCCCGCTCGTGAGCCCGCTCGGCGCCCGAGGCGAGGCCGCGAGGGCGGGCGCAGCACCGGGACGGGCCTTCGTGGGGCGAGGTCGGTCACGGTACGTCCGTTCGTCGGGACCCCACGGTCGACAACCGAGCTCACCTTCGCAGGGTCCCGCAGCAGGTTGAGGGATGGATGAGTGATACGTGAACAGACGTTGAGAGCGTCGCCTTTGTTCGGTCCTGCGGCCCGGAGGACTGCTCGCTCGGAGCTGGGAAACCCACTGTCGACGTCGCCGTGGCACCCCGTAGTCTGGGGGGACAGGCGTTCGAGCCGTCATCAGCGGCGAGCCTCCGGAAGAACGGGTCCCGCGACCTCAGTAGAACCGGACGGGTAGGGCCCGTCACAGCCTCGAACGAGCGGTCGCCCTCGACGGTCGAGCCCGGCGAGGCCACGAGGGCGGCAAGCGAGGTGGTACCGCGGCTGACGTCGTCCTCGTGGTTTCGACAAGCGCAACCGACGAGGAGCCACCGATGACCTACCCCCGGGTCTCCACCGACGCCTCGAGCGAGGGCGGCGTTCCGGCCACGCCCCGGTTCCCGAGGATCGAGGAGCAGGTGCTCGCCTACTGGGCGGCCGACGACACCTTCCGGGCCAGCGTCGAGCAGCGCGAGGCCGGTGCGGACGGCGACAACGAGTTCGTCTTCTACGACGGCCCGCCCTTCGCCAACGGCCTGCCGCACTACGGCCACCTGCTCACGGGTTACGTCAAGGACCTGATCCCGCGCTACCGGACGATGCGCGGGCGACGGGTCGAGCGGAGGTTCGGCTGGGACACGCACGGGCTGCCGGCCGAGCTCGAGGCGATGCGCCAGCTGGGCATCAAGACCACCGACGAGATCCTCGACATGGGGATCGAGGCGTTCAACGCCGAGTGCCGCAAGTCGGTCTTCGAGTACACCGACGAGTGGCGCGACTACGTGACCCGGCAGGCGCGCTGGGTCGACTTCGACCACGACTACAAGACCCTCGACCTCGACTACATGGAGTCGGTCATGTGGGCCTTCCAGCAGCTGTGGGAGAAGGGGCTGGCCTACGAGGGCTTCCGGGTCCTGCCCTACTGCTGGAACGACGAGACCCCACTCTCCAACCACGAGCTGCGCATGGACGAGGACGTCTACCAGATGCGGCAGGACCCCGCGGTCACGGTGGGCATGCGGCTGACCGGCGGGCCGGCCGAGGGCGCGTACGCGCTGATCTGGACGACCACGCCGTGGACCCTCGTGGCCAACCTCGCGATCATGGTCCACCCCGACTTCGAGTACGTCGTCGTGGAGTCGTCGTACACCGGGCGGCCCGAGCGGTACCTGATCGCCGACGATCGTCGGCACGCGTACGCACGTGAGCTGGCGGAGTCCGTCGAGGCCGGGAGCCCCGAGGACGCGCACTGGAACGTCGTCGCGCGCTTCGCCGGCGCCGAGCTGGTCGGCAGCACGTACACCCCGCCGATGTCCTACTTCGACGGCCACCCGCGCGCCTTCCGGATGGTCGCGGCCGCCGACCTCGTCACCGCCACCGACGGCACCGGCCTGGTGCACACGGCTGGCGCGTTCGGTGAGGAGGACAAGGCCGTCACGGACCGCGAGGGGATCGAGCCGGTCGTGCCGGTCGCCAAGGACGGCACGTTCACCGCTCCGGTCGACGACTACGCCGGCCTGCACGTCTTCGACGCCAACCTGGCGATCATCGAGCACCTGAAGAACATGACGCGGGGCGAGGGCGACACCGGTGCCGTCCACGAGGGCACGGTGCTGCTGCGGCGCGAGTCCTACGAGCACTCCTACCCGCACTGCTGGCGCTGCCGCGAGCCGCTCATCTACATGGCGGTGTCGTCGTGGTTCGTCTCCACGACCAAGATCCGTGACCTGATGCTCGACCTCAACCAGCAGATCCGCTGGGTGCCCGAGCACATCAAGGACGGCCAGTTCGGCAAGTGGCTGGAGAACACGCGCGACTGGTCGATCTCGCGCAACCGCTTCTGGGGCAGCCCGATCCCGGTGTGGAAGAGCGACGACCCGGCGTACCCGCGTGTGGACGTGTACGGCTCGCTCGACGAGCTCGAGCGCGACTTCGGCGTACGTCCGGCCGACCTGCACCGGCCCTTCATCGACGACCTGACCCGGCCCAACCCCGACGACCCGACCGGTCGGTCGACCATGCGCCGGGTCACCGACGTCATGGACTGCTGGTTCGAGTCCGGCTCGATGAGCTTCGCCCAGGTGCACTACCCGCACGACAACGCGACGTGGTTCGAGCACCACTTCCCGGGCGACTTCATCGTCGAGTACATCGGCCAGACACGCGGCTGGTTCTACACGATGCACGTGCTCGCGTCCGCGCTGTTCGAGCGGCCGGCGTTCGAGACCTGCGTCTCGCACGGCATCGTGCTGGGCAGCGACGGGCAGAAGATGTCGAAGTCGCTGCGCAACTACCCCGACGTGCGCGAGGTCTTCGACCGCGACGGTGCGGACGCGATGCGGTGGTTCCTGATGTCGTCGCCGATCCTGCGTGGCGGGAACCTGATCGTCACCGAGCAGGCGATCCGCGAGGGCGTGCGGCAGGTGCTGATCCCCCTGTGGAACTGCTGGTACTTCTTCGCGCTGTACGCCAACGCCGCCGGGTACGACGCGCGACGGTCGACGTCGTCCGACCACCCGATGGACCGCTACCTGCTGGCCAAGACCCGCCAGTACGTCGCGGACTCCACGCAGCAGCTCGACGACTACGAGGTCGCGAACGCGTGCGACTCCACGAGGGCGTTCCTCGACGTGCTGTCGAACTGGTACATCCGGCGCTCACGCCAGCGCTTCTGGGCGGCGGACGCCTCGTCCGACGAGCCGGACGAGGGCACCAGAGCGGCCTTCGACACCCTCTTCACCGTGCTCGAGACGGTCTGCCGGGTGGCCGCGCCGCTGCTGCCGCTGACCACCGAGGAGGTCTGGCGCGGCCTGACCGGCGAGCGGTCGGTCCACCTGACCGACTGGCCGGAGGCCGACGAGCTGCCCGCGGACGACGAGCTGGTCGCGGCGATGGACCACGTGCGGGACGTCTGCTCGGCAGGCTCGGCCCTGCGCAAGGGAGCCGCGCTGCGCAACCGGCTGCCACTGTCGTCGCTCACCGTCGTGGTCGCCGGGGCCGACCGGCTCGCCGGCTTCGAGGACGTCGTCGCCGAGGAGCTCAACGTCAAGGACGTGCGGCTGCTCGATGCCGGCCACCCGGACGCCGCGTCGTACGGCGTCTCGCGGCGGCTCACGGTCAACGCGCGCGCGGCCGGTCCCCGGCTCGGACCTGACGTGCAGACCGCGATCAGGGCGGCGAAGGCCGGCGACTGGTCGGTGTCGGAGACCGGCGAGGTCACCGCCGGCGGGCTCGTGCTGCAGGAGGGGGAGTTCACCCTCGAGACCGTCGCGGCGGGTGGCTCCGACTCCGCCACGGGAATGCTGCCAGGCGGCGGTTTCGTGGTTCTCGACACCTCCGTGACGCCGGAGCTGGAGGCGGAGGGAGTCGCCCGCGACCTGGTGCGCGCCGTACAGCAGGCGCGGCGCGAGGCCGGTCTCGACGTGTCCGACCGCATCGTCGTCGACGTGTCCGCGCGAGCCGCGGTGGCGGACGCCGCGCGGACCCATGCCGCCCTGATCCAGCGCGAGACGCTCGCCACGACCCTGGCCGTGCACGAGGCCGACGTGGAGTCACCGGTGATCGAGCTGTCGCGCGCCTGAGGGGTGGTGCGGAGCCGGTGCCCCGAGCACGCGGAACCCGTACCGGTGACGAGTGCTCCACCGGGGCGGCTGGTTTGATGGGACCCGTGGAACTCGACCTGACCGCCGACGTGGTCGCGCTCGCCGAGCAGCTCGTGGACATCGAGTCGGTGAGCCGTCACGAGCAGGTGATCGCCGACGCGGTGGAGGCGGCGCTCTCACCGCTGCCCCACCTCACGCTCACCCGTCGAGGCAACACCGTCGTCGCACGGACCGAGCTCGGGCGCGGGGAGCGGGTGGTGCTCGCCGGCCACCTCGACACGGTGCCGCTCAACGACAACCTCCCGAGCCGCAACGACGGCACCCACCTGCACGGGCTCGGTGCCTGTGACATGAAGGCCGGCGACGCGGTCATCCTCCGCCTGGCCGCCACCGTGCCCGAGCCGCTCCGCGACGTGACGTTCATCCTCTACGAAGGTGAGGAGATCGAGAGCGACCACAACGGCCTCGGGCTGCTCACCCGGAGCGACCCCGAGCTGGTGCGGGCCGACTTCGCCATCCTCATGGAGCCCTCCGACGCCGTCGTGGAGGCCGGCTGCCAGGGCACGATGCGCGTCGACGTCACGGCGTACGGCGAGCGTGCCCACAGCGCGCGCTCCTGGAAGGGTGTCAACGCCATCCACCGCGCCACCCCCGTCCTGCAGCGGCTCACGTCGTACGACGCGCGCAGGCCGGTGATCGACGGCCTGACCTACCACGAGGGCCTCAACGCGGTCGGCATCACCGGCGGTGTCGCCGGCAACGTCCTGCCCGACGTCTGCACCGTGTCGGTCAACTACCGCTTCGCCCCGGACCGCAGCGAGGCCGAGGCCGAGGCGTTCCTCCGCGACCTCTTCGAGGGGTACGACGTGCGCGTCAGCGACAGCGCGCCGGGTGCCCTGCCGGGTCTGGACCGGCCCGCGGCGAAGGAGTTCCTCGAGGCGGTCGGCGGCACGGTGAACCCGAAGTTCGGCTGGACCGACGTCTCCCGCTTCAGCGCCCTGGGCGTGCCGGCCGTGAACTTCGGCCCGGGGGACCCGATGCTCGCGCACAAGCAGGAGGAGTTCGTGCCACTCGACCAGATCCGCCGTTGCGAGCGCACGCTGGCCTCGTGGCTGGGAGGCGCACGATGAGCGAGAAGTTCAAGGGGCCGGTGCTGATGCGGCGTAGCCAGGTCGACGGCACCACGACCGACCAGCGGCTGCTCGAGTCGCGCGGCGAGTCCGACTGGGTGCACACCGACCCGTGGCGTGTGCTGCGCATCCAGGCGGAGTTCGTGGAGGGGTTCGGTGCCCTGGCCGAGCTCGGCCCGGCGATCGCGTGCTTCGGCTCGAGCCGGACCCGGCCGCACGACCCGACGTACGCGATCGGAGAGGAGGTCGGCCGCAAGCTCACGGAGGCCGGCTTCGCGGTGATCACCGGCGGCGGCCCCGGTGCCATGGAGGCGGTGAACAAGGGCGCCAGCGAGGCCGGCGGGATCAGCGTCGGCCTCGGCATCGAGCTGCCGTTCGAGTCGGGCCTCAACCAGTGGGTCGACATCGGCATCAACTTCCGCTACTTCTTCGCCCGCAAGACGATGTTCGTGAAGTACTCCCAGGGGTTCATCGTGCTGCCCGGCGGTCTGGGCACGCTCGACGAGCTGTTCGAGGCGCTCACGCTGCGGCAGACGCAGAAGGTGACCAGCTTCCCGCTGGTGCTGCTCGGCACCGACTACTGGCAGGGCATGATCGACTGGCTGCGCGACCGCGCACTGACACACGGCACGATCAGCCAGACCGACATCGACATGCTCCACGTCACCGACGACCCCGACGACGCGGTGGCGATGATGGTGGCAGCCAGTCGGCCGGAGGCCTCCTCGTGATGTGGCTCTTCGCGATCCTGATCGTGCTGGCGCTGGGCGGCATCGCGGTGGTCGCCGCCGGTCGCGGTGCGCCGATGGAACCGGCGTACGACGACGCACCGGACTCGCTGGTCCCGGCGAACGGCCCGGTGACGGCCGACGACCTGCGCCGGATCCGCTTCCCGCTGGCCCTCCGCGGCTACCGGATGGCGGAGGTGGACGCCCTGCTCGAACGCCTCGCCGAGGAGCTCGAGGCGGAGGATGCGCGGCTCTCCCGCGAGGGTGACGCCGACCACCCCGACTAGACCCGCCTCCCTGCGGCCCGCGCAGCAGGCGCGTCCGAACGCGGAGACGTGCCTAGGGCACACTGTGCGTTTGTGAAGCCTGAGTACATCGTCTACGTCCTCACCTTCCTGTCCGCCGTCGTCGTCCTGCTCACCCGCATCCGCCTGTCCCAGTCGCGCGCCGCCGGGCAGCACCAGGTCGGGATGGGCACGGTCAACGCGCACACCGGCTTCGGTGTCCTCGCCCTGGCCCTGTGGGTGTTCTTCCTGGTCACCGGTCACGACAGCTCGGTGGTCGGCATCGTCGCACTCTTCTTCTACTGGCTCACCGCGCTCGTTGGGCTGCTGATCCTGCTGCGCTGGCTGCCCAGCCGGGGCAGGCATGCGTCGGGCAGCGCCGACGACAGCTGGTCCGAGGGGCCGGGGTTGTCCGTGCTCGCACATGTCGGCATGGTGGTCGGTGTGGTCGTGTTCACCTGGTACTTCGCCACCCACAGCTGATGCGTGAGCCGTCTCGGGTACGCCGCCGCGCTCTGGCCGCCGCAGGTCTCACCCTCGCCCTCCTGCCGGCCCTGCTCCTGGTGCCCGCCGGTCCCTCCACCGCCGGTGCCTCCGGCACGTCCACCCGCCCGGCGGTGATCGGCCGTCGCGTGCTCGGGCACTCGGTCCAGGGGCGTCCGATCGTGGCCTGGCACCTCGGCGAGCCCGGTCACACGAAGGTGGTCCTGATCTCCGTGATGCACGGCAACGAGCCCGCGCCGCACCGGATCCTCACCGACCTGCGCGACGGTGCGCCGGTCCACGACCTCGACCTCTGGGTGGTGCCGGTCTACAACCCCGACGGGTTCGCCCACCACACGCGCAAGAACGCGCACGGCGTCGACCCCAACCGCAACTACCCCTTCAAGTGGATCCGCCAGACGGGGAACTACGACTCGGGGCCCAAGCCGGCTTCCGAGCCGGAGACCCGGGCGATGATGCACTTCCTGTCGCACGTCAGGCCGGCGTACATCCTGTCCTTCCACCAGCCCCTGCACGCCGTCGACATCACGGAGCGGCCGAGGTTCTCCCGCCGCGTGGCCCGCGCCCTGGGGCTGCCGATGACGTCTCTGAACTGCGGGAGCAGCTGCCACGGGACCATGACGATGTGGTTCAACCACCGCTTCAAGGGCTTCGCGCTCACGGTCGAGTACGGCGCGTCCCCGCCGGCCGCCCGCCTCCGCGCCGCACCGGACGCGATCCTGCGGCTCTTCGGCGCCTGGCGCGGCGGCGTCCACGGCATCCCTTGACCCAGCGGCTGACCGCGTGTCGTCGGCCCCGGAGCCGCCGGCCCGCGCGGTCGCCGTTTGGTGCCGAACCGCAGCTCCCCGGGCCGAAATGTCGCCGATTGGTCCCAAACCGCAGCAGTCACGCAACAGGAGTGACCAGAGTGACGCCTCACCGGCCTTCGAAGACCGGCTTCTCCTTCGCCAGGAAGGCGGAGACGGCCGCGGCGTGGTCGGCGGTGGCGCCGGTGCGGGTCATCTGCGCCGACTCGAAGGCGAGAGCCTCAGCGAAGTCGTGCCCCGCGGCGTACTCCACCGACTGCCGCATGGCGCCGAGGGCCACGGTCGGCCCGGCCGCCAGGCGTGTCGCGAGGTCGGTGACCACTTCCGCGAGCTCACCGGCAGGTACGACGCGCGTGGCCAGGCCGAGGGTCAGCGCCTCGTCGGCCGAGACCGTGCGCGGGAAGTAGAGCAGCTCGATCGCCCTGGCCCTGCCGACCAGCCGCTGCAGCGTGAAGCTCGACCCGGTGTCGCACGAGAGCGCCACGTTGGCGAAGGCCAGGTTGAAGCCCGCGGTGTCGGCGACGATGCGCAGGTCGCAGGCGAAGGCCAGGCTCGCGCCTGCGCCCGCGGCCACGCCGTTGACCGCGGCGATGACCGGCTTCTCCATGCCGACGAGCGTCGACACGATCGGGTTGTAGTGCTCGTCGACCGTGCGGAACAGCGAGTCGGGCGACCCGCTGTGCAGGATCTCGATGTGCTCCTTGAGGTCCTGACCGACGCAGAACGCGCGCCCGGTGCCGGTGAGCACCACGCATCGCACGGCGTGGTCGTCCGCGACCCGGCGGAGCGCCGCGAGCAGGGACTCCTTGGTCGCCACGTCGAGGCTGTTCATCGCGTCGGGTCGGTTGAAGGTCACGGTCGCGACGCCGTCGGCGACCTCCAGCAGGACGGGGGAGACGTCAGCGGTCATGACCGCAGGCTTTCACACGCCCAGACACCGGGCCACGAAGCGGTCGGAGGCCGGCTTGAGTCGCGCGGCCTCGCTGGTGAAGAGCTCCGCGGCCGGCCCGCCCGGCCAGTCGCGCGGGAGGAGCACGGAGGGCAGTCCCGGGTCGTCGAAGAGGAACTTGCGCCACTCGTGCACAAGCCGGAACCGGGCCGCGAAGGCCGCCTCGTCCTCGTCGCGGTGGTCCGGCTCGGCCCGGACGAGCGCGTCCGCGACCTCCGGCCATGCGGCGTACGACGCGGCGAGGCGGGTCAGGTCCCAGGCGCCGACGGGTGCGGGCTCGAGCTCGACGGCGACGGCGTGCCGGGCACGGCCCCCGGCCCGCGACACGACCTCGTCGACCTCCTGCCGGTCGAAGGGGCACAGCCAGAC
>JBAUWD010000294.1:0-4341 GCA_049583575.1 Nocardioides sp. | reverse complement strand
GGCCTCCTCGGCAGCGTCGTACCCGCCGACGGGCTCACGGTCACCGTCGCGGTCGGGTCGTCGCTCTTCGACGACCGGTTCGGCCTGCACGGCCGCCGGCCGCGCCGGCTCCGCCCGATGGACACCTTCCCTCACGACGACCTCGACCCGGCCCGGTCCCACGGCGACCTCGTGCTCCAGCTGTGCGCCGACCACCCCGACACCGTGCTGCACGCTCAGCGGCAGCTGCTCCGCACCACCCGGGGGCTGCTCGAGCCCCGCTGGTGCATCGACGCGTTCGCGTCGCCGCCGCGGCCCAGCGGCGCCCCGCGCAACCTCCTCGGCTTCAAGGACGGCATCGCCCACCCTCCGGCCGACCAGCTCGACCACCTCGTCTGGGCCGGCCCCCACGAGCCGGACTGGGCCGCCGGCGGGTCCTACCTCGTGGTCCGGGTCATCCGGATGCTCACCGAGTTCTGGGACCGGGTCACCCTCGGCGAGCAGGAGCGCATGATCGGCAGACGGCGCGACACCGGCGCCCCCCTGTCCGGCAGCCGCGAGACCGACATCCCCGACTACGCCGACGACCCGGTCGGTGCGACCACGCCCCTCGACGCGCACATCCGGCTCGCCAACCCGCGGACCCCGGCCACAGCCGACAGCCAGCTGCTGCGCCGCGGCTACAACTACGACCGCGGGCTCGACCTCAACGGCAACCTCGACTGCGGGCTGGTCTTCGCCTGCTTCCAGCAGGACCTGGACCGAGCCTTCGTGACCGTGCAGCACCGTCTCGACGACGAGCCGCTGACCGACTACGTCTCGCCGGTCGGCGGCGGCTACTTCTTCGCCCTGCCCGGCGTGCGCGACGGCGGCGACTGGTTCGGCCGCCGGCTGCTCGCCTGAACGTGGACGCCCGCGCGGGTACGCGCCACGAGAGGTTCACCGACGCGTCACCTGACCGGCGCCCGGACGTCGTACGCGGGGAGTGGGCTGGAGCCGACCACCCTTCCGGAAAGGATCACCACGACATGCGACTCAGTCGTTCGCGAGCCCTGGGCGGCGCTGCCGCCACCGCGCTCGTCGCCGGCGGCCTGATGGCCGCCACCCTCGGCTCACCGGCAGCGGCCCAGCACCCGATCGGTCACCGGCAGGTGGGTCACGGGTCGGGCGGGCACGGGGGGCGGCACGGCCATCGCCCCGGCACGACCGCCACGCCGATCAAGCACCTGGTGGTGATCTTCGGCGAGAACGTGTCCTACGACCACTACTTCGGCACGTACCCGAAGGCCGCGAACACCGACGGCCAGCCGTTCTTCCCCGACCGCAGGACCCCACGCAACGACAACCTCGTGACCTCCGGGCTGCTGACCGGCAACCCCAACCTCTACGACCCGCAGCGGCTGTCCCCCGCGCAGGCGATGACCTGCGACCAGAACCACGGCTACGGTCCCGAGCAGGCGGCGTTCGACAACGGTGCCATGGACATGTTCGTGCAGAAGGTCAGCGTGGACACCTGCACCGGCGGGCTGTACGGCGCGCCCGGGCTGGCCATGGACTACTACGACGGCAACACCGTGACAGCGCTGTGGAACTACGCGCAGCACTACGCGATGAGCGACCGCTCGTTCGGGACGACCTTCGGCCCGTCGTCGCCGGGTGCCATCAACCTGGTCTCCGCCCAGACCCACGGCTTCATCGAGGTCGACCCCGTGACGCTGCAGCAGGTGCCGACGCCGGGCTCCTACGTCCTGGCCTCGCCGGACGCCGACGGCGTGGGCACGGTCGTCAACGACCCGGATCCGGCCTACGACGACTGCTCGGACAAGAACCACACGTCGAGCAACACCCTGGCCGCGGCCGCACCGGGCCAGAAGAACATCGGTGACCTGCTCAACAGGCGCGGGGTCACGTGGGGCTGGTTCCAGGGCGGCTTCCGGCCGACCACGCCGGCCGGCAACGGTACGACGTACGCCGTGTGCGGAGCGACGCACACGAACGTGGGTGGTGCGTCGGTCGCCGACTACAGCCCTCACCACAACCCCTTCGAGTACTACAAGTCGACCTCGAACCCGCACCACCTGCCCCCGACGTCGGTGGCGATGATCGGGAAGACCGACCGGGCCAACCACCAGTACGACCTGAGCGACTTCGACACCGCGCTGCAGACCGGCCACATGCCGGCGGTCAGCTTCCTGAAGGCGGGGGAGTACCAGGACGGCCACGCGGGGTACTCCGACCCGCTCGACGAGCAGAGGTTCCTGGTCCGCGAGATCAACCGGATCCAGGCCTCGCCGGAGTGGCGCAGCACCGCGATCGTGATCGCCTACGACGACTCCGACGGCTGGTACGACCACGTGGACCCCGGCGTCACCAACGGGTCGCACGACCCGGCGCACGACGAGGCGATCTGTACGACGTCGCCGTGGTCTCCGGTGGGTGGCTACCAGGACCGGTGCGGTCCGGGTCCGCGCCTTCCGCTGCTGGTCATCTCGCGGTACTCGAAGACCGACTACATCGACCACCACACGACCGAGCAGGCCTCGATCCTGAAGTTCATCGAGGACAACTGGCAGACCGGCACGATCGGCGACTCGTCCTTCGACGAGCGAGCAGGTTCGCTGGACCCGATGTTCGCCTTCCACGGGCACCACGCCCACTCCACCCACAACGGTGACGACCGGCTGCTGCTGAACCGCAACGGCACGGTCAGGCAAGGAGGCTGACCACCTCGCCCACGGTGCCCTCCCGGACGCGACTGCGGGAGGGCACCGTCACGTCTGGGGCTTGCGCTCGGCCTGCAGCTGCCGCTCGGTGTCGGCGAAGCCCACGGAGCGGTAGATCCGGATCGCGAGGTAGTCGGGGTCGGCCACCATCACCAGCGTGTGCGCGCCGAGCTCCTCGAAGCCGTAGCGACTGACCCGGTGCACCAGCGTGCCGGCGAGCCCACGGCCGCGAGCCTCGGGATGGGTCTTCACCGACTGGAACCGGGCGAGGCCCTCCGACGCGGTCACCAGCCCCATCGAGGCGAGCAGCCGGTCGCCCTCGAAGGCGCCCCACCACGCGCCGTACCCGGCGTCGACGAGGCGGCGCTCGGCGCGTGCCCTGGCCGTCACGAAGGGCAGGTCGTAGCCGAGCTCCTCTCCTGCTCGGCTGACCTCGACCTGCTGCGCCCAGTCGTCGTCAGAGACCAGGCGCCGGAGTGTCGCCTCGGTGTTGGGCCGCGGGGGCGGGTGCACCTCCTTCGCCGTCATCACCGTCGACCCCTCGGCGTCCATCCCGAGGGCGGTGAACGACGCGAGGTCGGCGACCGTGCCGTCGGTGCCGTCGACCCCGAAGCTCCGGTGGCGCGCGAGCGGGAACTCCCGCTCGAAGGTCGCCAGCCAGTCCTCGGCCTCCGCGGTGCTCGCCGGGGCCTCGGAGAGCAGCAGGAAGTTCCCCCACCAGAAGGTCGGGTTGTCCGGGGTGCGGACGACGAGGTGGGAGCCGCGGTCGCTGACCTCGCTGCCCGACCGCTGGAGCATCGCGAGGTCGGTGCGGAAGGCCAGCGAGCGAATGTCCATGGCGGCACGGTACTGAGCCGTGACAGCGTGGCCACATGGTTTACGAGGTGCGCCCCGAGCAGCCCGCCGACCGCGAGGCCGTACGCCGCGTGATCCGCGCCGCCTTCGGCGAGGGCGGCCGCGAGGAGCACGGAGCGGACGTGGCCGACATCTGGAGCGGGCTCGGTGCGCACCGTCGCGCCGGGCTGGTCGCCGAGGAGCGAGGTGTGGTCGTCGGCCACGTGGGCCTCAGCGGTGCCTGGGTCGACGCACGCCGTGACCTCGTCGACGTGTGGGTGCTCAGCCCGCTCTCCGTCGTACCCGGCCGGCAGCGGGCGGGGATCGGCACCGCCCTGGTGGCGGAGGCCGTCGAGACGGCGCGAGTCAGCGGCGTACCGGCCCTGTTCCTCGAGGGCAGCCCGGTCTACTACGGCGCTCGCGGGTTCGCCCGCGCCGACCGGCTCGGCTTCCTGCCTCCCGCACTCGAGCGCACACCGCGAGCGGCTTTCCAGGTGGTCGTGTTCGAGGCCCGCGAGCCGTGGATGACCGGCCAGCTGATCTACCCCGACGTCTGGTGGAGACACGGCGCTGCCGGGCTGCGCGACCCCTACCTCGCCGAGGTCGAGCAGGCGGCACGCGACTCCGGTTGACTCGAACACCTGTTCGACAGAAGATGGGCGCATGCTCGTGTCACCGCCCGGCTGGCCGCGCGAGGTGCGCCCGCCCGACGCCCCCGACTGGGAGCGCACCGCGTGCAACTGGCTGCTCGACCAGTGCCCTCCCGACTACCGCGCCTACCCGGCCCTGCGCCGTCATCCGGTGG
>JBAUWD010000293.1:0-3333 GCA_049583575.1 Nocardioides sp. | reverse complement strand
CTTCCACCTCGACAGGCTCGTGGAGGCCGGACTGCTCGACGTCAGCTATGCGAGGCTCACCGGGCGTACCGGCCCCGGCGCGGGGCGGCCGGCCAAGCTCTACCGCCGGTCCCGGGTCACCGTCGCGGTGTCGTTCCCACGCCGGAGCTACGACCTGGTGGGAGGCGTCCTGGCGTCGGCGCTCGAGCGCACGCTGCACGGAGGCGACGCCGCGCGGGCCCTGCACGAGGAGGCCAGGGCCCGCGGGCGCGCGCTCGGCGCGTCGTACCACGGCCAGGGTGACGACCTCGACCGCGCGTCGGGCGCCCTGGCGGAGGAGGGCTTCGAGCCCCGACGCGACGGCGGCGAATTGTGCCTGCACAACTGTCCCTTCGACGCCCTGGCCGAGGAGCACGCCGAGCTGGTCTGCGGGGTCAACCTCGACCTCGTCTCGGGTGTGCTCGACGGCCTGGAGTGCGCTTCCGTCCGGGCCCGCCTGCAGCCCGACGGCGACCACTGCTGCGTGCGCGTCTCGACCGCCGGGGCCCACACCGCGCCGACGTCCTCCCGCGGAGACACGTAGGCGAGGTGGCGGGGCGTACGGCGTGCGGCGACCCGGTCCCGGTCGGGAGCCACTTGGCGCATTTGCGCCAACGGGGGCGGTGGGACGGCATACCCTCCCGCCATGAGCGCTCTCGGGGCCCCGCCTGCCTCGCCGACCGATGTCACGCCCGGCGGCGAGCCGTCCTCCGACATCCCGTTGTGGGTGATCGGCGTCGCCGTCGTGGTCGTGCTGGCGCTCGCCGGCGCGTTGGGCTTCGCGATCCTCTCCCAGCGGGGGTCCTCGCCCGATCGCCCGGCCGCACAGACGGGCCGGACGTTCCCGACGCAGTGGGACAGGCGGATCGCGCCGTACGCGAGGATCGCGGCCCGGGAGCGCGGGCTGGAGTTCCGGCACCCGGTGGCGGTGCGGTTCCTGTCGCCGGCCAAGTTCAAGAAGGGCGTCACCACCGACGCCGAGAAGCTCACCAAGGGTGACCGTGCCGACATCCGGAACGTCACCGGCCTGCTGCGGGCGCTCGGCCTGATCACCGGGAACGTCAACCTGTTCCGGGCCTCGAACGACGTCAAGGGCGACTCGACCCTCGCGTACTACTCCTTCGCCGACAAGCGGATCACGATCCGCGGGCACCGGCTGACCCCCTCGGTGCGGGCCACTCTGGTCCACGAGCTGACCCACGTCCTCCAGGACCAGCACTTCCACGTCGGCGCCCGTCTGAAGAGACTCGACAAGCAGTCCAAGCACGGCCGGAGCACCACCGCCTGGTCCGTCCTGGACTCCATCGTGGAGGGCGATGCCCAGCGCGTCGAGCACCTCTACGCCGCGTCCCTCCCGGCCAAGCAGCGCCAGGCGCTCGTCGCCGGTCAGAACCACGAGGCGACCCAGGCGGGCCGGCAGCTGACCCAGGTCCCCAAGGTGCTGATCACGATGATGAGCTCGCCGTACACCCTGGGCGAGGGCCTGGTCCAGGCCGTGGCGGCGGACGGCGGCAACAGTGCGGTCGACCACCTGTTGCGCCACCCGCCGACGCACGAGTCCTCGTTGCTCGACCCCTTCCGGGTCCTGGCCGGCCACACCGGGGCCGCGAGGGTCGCCCTGCCGAGGCTCCGACCGGGGGAGAGGAAGTTCGACTCCGGCGAGCTCGGGGTGCTGACGTGGTACTTCATGCTCGCCGAGCGCCTGCCGCTCACCCAGGCACTCGCCGCCGCCGACGGCTGGAACGGCGACGCCTACGTCGCGTACGTGCACGACGGCAGCAGCTGCGCTCGCATGGCCTACACCGGCCGCACGCCCCTCGACACGTCGCGCATGTACTCCGCTCTTCAGGGCTGGGTCGCGGCCGCTCCGGGCTCGCCCGCCTCGGTGACCCGCGCCGGAGACGTCGTGCACTTCCAGTCCTGCGACCCCGGGACGGCCGCGCAGGTGGGCAAGGACGACTCCGAGCAGGCCGCCGCGCTGCTGACGACGCGGGAGGGCCTCGGGATCGGCATCATGCGCGGTGGCGCGCCCGCAGCCCGGGCCCGCTGCATCGCCGGGCGGCTGGTGCAGACCTTCTCGGTGGCCGCTCTGAACGACCCGAGCTTCCAGACGGACCACCCGAACGCCACCACGCAGCTCCAGCAGATTGGCGCCGCCTGTCGCTGAGGCGGGCGGGGCGCCCTCGCCGTGCTCTAGTCTCGGCAGCATCGTGCGTGACGGCGACGGAGGGGAGCGGCCATGCCGACCCCGCTGGTCCGGACCAAGCTCTACATCCCGAAGGTACGACGCGACCTGGTCCCGCGCCCGCGGTTGACCGACCGGCTGAGCGACCGGCTGAGCGGGGCGGCGCACCCGCGGCTGACGCTGGTCTCGGCACCTCCGGGGTTCGGCAAGACGACGCTGCTCGCCACGTGGGTGGCCGGACTGGCCACCGACCGCCCCGTGGCCTGGGTGTCGCTCGAGGAGAGCGAGCGGCAGGCCGAATCCTTCTGGACGTACGTCGTGACCGCGCTCGACGCCGTGGCGCCGGGTGTCGGCGCCGGCGTGCTGCCGCTCCTCGGGACACCCGAACCCCCGATCGCCACCATCCTCGCGACCGTGCTCAACGAGCTCAGCGCCCTGTCGAGCGGGCTCGAGCTGGTGCTGGACGACTACCACCTCGCCGACGGTCCGGAGATCGCGGCCGACGTCGCGTACCTGCTCGAGCACCTCCCCGGTCAGGTGCACCTGGTGATCAGCACGCGCGCGGACCCCACACTGCCGCTGGCACGCCTGCGCGCCCGTGGCGAGCTGGTCGAGGTCCGCGCGGCCGACCTCCGCTTCACGCACGACGAGGTGGCGGCGTACCTCAACGAGGTGATCGGGCTCGACCTGAGGGCTGCGGACGTCGCCGCCCTGGAGGGCCGGACCGAGGGCTGGATCGCGGCCCTGCAGCTGGCCGCCCTCTCGCTGCGCGGACGTGACGACGTCGCCGGCTTCATCGCCGGGTTCGCCGGCGACGACCGCTACGTCGTCGACTACCTCGTCGAGGAGGTGCTGCGCCGTCAGCCCGACGCCGTACGCACCTTCCTGCTCGGGTCGTCGATCCTCGACCGTCTCAGCGGGTCCCTGTGCGACGCCGTGACCGGGGGTACGGACGGCAGGGCCGTCCTCGAGCTGCTCGAGCGCTCCAACCTGTTCGTCGTACCGCTCGACGACCAGCGCCAGTGGTACCGCTACCACCACCTGTTCGCCGACGTCCTGCGCGCGCGCCTGCAGGAGGAGCGCCCCGACGAGGTCGCCGAGCTGCACCGTCGCGCTGCCCGGTGGTACGC
>JBAUWD010000292.1:0-2024 GCA_049583575.1 Nocardioides sp. | reverse complement strand
TGGTACACCCAGTGATTGACACGGCCGCAAGTAGAGCGACCACAACCGCCAAGCTCCTGATCTCCATCGTCATTCGTTCCCTCCGATTCGATCGCATGAACACTTTGTCACGAATACCGGAAGTGGGTCCCCATCGTGCTCCTTGCGGCCTCGCTGTTGCAGTCACGAAGGGTGAGTTTGCATGTGATCCGACCCCCACCCACGGGGCAGGGGTCGGGCTTGATCAGGCGTCCGGCGGAGGCTCAGGCCCGGGCCGGGCGGGTCATGACGCCTTCTTGGCGGGCTTCTTCGGCGCCGCCTTCTTGGTTGTGGGGGTGGGGATGGGCAGCAGGCCCTCGGTGATCTTCTCGGCCTTGCCCGCGAGGATGGCCTTGCACTTCGGACACCACGCCTCGGGGTGAGCCGCTGCCTTCCAGACGGCACCCCGGTTCGGCTGGGGGTTGGCGGTGCCGTGGTTGAGGCAGACGAGGGTCCACCCCTCGTCGGTCTTGTTGGCGAGCGTCGTGCTTCCGGTGCTCCGGGCGACGGCGTGGCGGGTGGTGGCGTTCGCAGGCATGGGAGCCCTCCTTCATCAGATGGTTGCCTCGTGCAACCAAATGAGTCGACGCTACGCCCCCCTCTGCAAGCTTGGATACCTGTGCTGGTCGGGTGTGCGGGCCGACACGCCGCGTGGCCTGCGTAGATGTGTCGGCGCCTAGCTCTAGTGTTCGACGTGGAGGAATCTCGCTCGCGACCGTATGAGTGGTCGCTCTTCCCCGAGGCGTCGTCCATCAACACCAATCCACTGGAGGCCATCATGGCCCAGACCCGCGTGCACGAACTCGCCAAGGAGTTCGGCGTGGACAGCAAGACAATCCTCAAGAAGTTCAAGGAGATGGGCGAGTTCGTCAGGAGCTCCTCCTCCATCGTGCCCTTGCCTGTCGAAATGCGCTTCCGCAAGGAGTTCGGCGACGAGTTGCGCCAGATCGGCACTGCCCCGCCACCGAGCCGCCCCGTGTCACAGACCCCGCCAGGCTCCGATCGCATCCCAATGCCGTATCAGCGTCGCGGTGCCCCTCGGCCCTCCCGACGACCTGCTCCCCCACCCGATCAGAACCTGCGAGACGCCGCCCGCATCTTTGGCGTGCCGGTCGAGGAGTTGAAGTCGGCTAGGGACGATCGTCCGCGTGGCCGGTACGCCTCCTCCGAGTCGCGCAGGACGCTCACCGAGTGGGACAGGAACTGGATCGAGGCCGAGGAGCGGCGTGAATGGATCAACGCCGGGATCGGGCACGACGACGGCCGAATCGCTGGTCAGTTGAAGGAGCGCGGCATCACTCCTGACGACTTGTTGCTCCGCATCGACGGCATCCGGGTGAACGACCGGTTGCGCGGTGGGGAGTCCATCGGCTCGATCGTGGCCCGGCTACGCGAGTACAAGCGCAACCGTGACGCCGGGTGATGGCGCTGGCTGACTTCGTCGGGCGGGGTCCAAACGGGGTCCAACGCCTGCAAGTCTCGACCGAGACGCCTTAGCGGCGTCCCGCGTATGACCAGCGGAAACACTCGGGTGGGGCGGGCGGGGCTCGAACCCGCGACCCAAGGATTATGAGTCCTCTGCTCTGACCGACTGAGCTACCGCCCCGCCGCACATTGTGCACGGGAGCGGTCCGACGCTCCTATGCTTCGTCAAGCGGCTGGCACGCCCTTTCGAGGAGGCGGTAGAGGTCTCGCGCGACGTAACGCGCGAGGCAGCGTTTGATCTCTCGGCTGGTCTTGCCTTCGGTGGTGCGACGGGCGACGTAGTCGCGGGTGGCTGGCTGGTACTGGATCCGGCTCTGGACCACAGTGTGCAGGGCGTTGTTGAGCTGGCGGTCGCCGTAACGGTTGAGCCGATAGCGGGTGGTGACTTGGCCGCTGTTGGCCGGGATGGGTGCGACGCCGGCGAGCATCGCGAACGCGGCCTCAGAGTGGATCCGGCCGGGGTGGGACCACGCACACAGCACTGTTGCGGCCACGATTGGTCCGACGCCGAACTCCTCGAG
>JBAUWD010000291.1:0-2260 GCA_049583575.1 Nocardioides sp. | reverse complement strand
CTGCGGGACACCGTGGGCGCGGGCCAGGGCGGCGGCGGCCAGCGCGTTGGCCACGAAGTGCGGAGCCGGGCTCGCGAGGTCGCCGACCGTGCACAGCTCGGCGGCACTGGACTGCCGCTCGGCGATGAACGCGCGGTCGACCAGGATGTCGTCGACCAGACCGACCATGCCGACCGCCGGCATGCCGAGGGTGAAGCCGATCGCTCGGGCGCCCTCCGCCACCTCGGCCTCGCGCACCAGCCGCTCGGTCTCGGGATCGGCCACGTTGTAGACGCAGGCCTGCTGCACCCCGTGGTAGATGCGGCCCTTGTCGGCGGCGTAGTCCGCCATGCCCGCCGGCCCGTCGTACCAGTCGAGGTGGTCCTGCGCGACGTTGAGCACCGCGGCGCTCTCGGCGCGCACCGTCTCGGTGTAGTGGAGCTGGAAGCTCGAGAGCTCCACCGCGAACACGTCGTACGGCGTGGGGTCCATGACGGCCTCGACGATCGGGAGCCCGACGTTGCCGGCGGCGACGCTGCGCAGCCCGCCTGCCCGCAGGATCGCGTCCAGCATCTGCACGGTGGTGGTCTTGCCGTTGGTGCCGGTGACCGCCAGCCAGGGAGGCGCATGCTCGGGGTCGCGCAGCCGCCAGGCCAGCTCGACCTCGCCCCAGACCGGGATGCCCCGCTCGCGTGCCTGGACGAGCAGGTCCGCCGACGGCCGCCAGCCCGGCGACACCACGAGCAGGTCGGCGCCCTCCGGGAGGGTCGCGGTCGAGCCGGCGCCGAGCCGGATGTCGGCGCCGAGGACCCCGAGCAGCTCGGCCTTCTCCTCCTTGCCGGACGCCGACTCGTCGAGGGCGACCACGGATGCACCGAGGTGGGTGAGGTTGTCCGCCGCGGCGAAGCCGCTGACGCCGAATCCGGCCACCACGGCGCGTACGCCCGTCCAGTCGTCGCGGCACCCGAGGCCCTCGACCCGCCGGCTCATGTCACCGCGACCCAGGCGGCGTAGAAGACACCCAGGCCACCGGCCACGCACAGACCGGTGATGATCCAGAAGCGGATCACGACGGTGACCTGGTCCCAGCCCTGCAGCTCGAAGTGATGCTGCAGGGGGGCCATCCGGAACACCCGGTGCCCGGCCTCGACCCGGAAGACCCGGCGTACGACGTCGAACCGGCGGGACGCCTTGAAGAAGCCGACCTGCAGGATGACCGACAAGGTGACCACGACGAAGAGGCCGCCGATGATCAGCAGCAGCAGCTCGGTACGGGTCAGGATGGCCAGGCCGGCCATGGCCCCGCCGAGGGACAGCGACCCGGTGTCACCCATGAAGATCTGGGCCGGCGGCGCGTTCCACCACAGGAACCCGAAGCAGGCTCCGGTCAGGGCCGCCGCCACCAGCGCCAGGTCGAGCGGGTCGCGCACCTGGTAGCAGGCACGCACGTGGTGGATCGCGCAGTTCTGGTTGTTCTGCCAGATGTTGACGAACATGTAGGCGCCGAACACCATCGCGCACGCCCCGGTGGCGAGCCCGTCGAGGCCGTCGGTGAGGTTCACCGCGTTGCTCGTGCCGGTGACCATCACCCAGAACAGCAGCATCGCGGCCAGGGTCGGCAGGACGAGCTCGGAGTCGCGGATGAACGACAGGTGGTGCGAGGCCGGGCTGATGTTGCGGTCGTCCTCGAGCATGTGGGACAGCGCGAAGTAGCCGAAGACCAGCGCGATCACGGTCTGCCCGATCATCTTCGCCTTGCTGCGCAGGCCGAGCGAGCGCTGCTTGGAGAACTTGATGTAGTCGTCGAGGAATCCGACGACACCCAGCCCCACGAAGAGGAAGAGCAGCAGGAGCGCCGAGGCCGTCGGCTCGGTCTGGGTGATCAGCTCGGCGAGGAAGTAACCGAGCACGACCGAGGCGATGATGACCAGACCGCCCATGGTCGGGGTCCCGCGCTTGGTGTGGTGGCTGGTCGGGCCGTCGTCGCGGATCTCCTGGCCCCAGCCCAGCTGGGTGAACAGCGGGATCGCCGCCCGGGTGCCGAGCAGCGAGAACAACAGGGCGAGACCGCCGCCCAGCAGAATCGCCTTCATCGGCTCGGAGCCCCGCCTTCCGCGTCGTCGGCCAGCACGTCGGCCAGGTGTTCGAGTGCGGCGCCCCGCGACGCCTTGACCAGGACGATGTCCCGGGCCACGACATTGTGACGCAGCCAGGCCGCCGCCTGCTCACGCCCCGCCGCGGTCACGGCCTCCCCCGACCACCCCGGTGTACGGCGCGCGCC
>JBAUWD010000290.1:0-17066 GCA_049583575.1 Nocardioides sp. | reverse complement strand
CTCCGGTCCTGCCGCTCGCGCCGCCGGCCGCTCCTCGGCACCGCCGTGAGGACGCCTTCGAGGGCATGGCACGGCGTTCGGGATAGCGCGGCCTCGGCCGCGGGCTCACACCCCGGACGGAACGACGTGGGAGACCACGAAGCGCAGCACGACCCGCAGGCGCGTCACCGATGGACGTCGGCGGCGGCCTGGATGCGGGCGACGTACGTCGCCCACCACTCCTGGTCGCCGACGGCGGACGCGTAGGGACCGCCCCGGCCGTCGATCAGCTCGCGGACGATGTCGCAGTGGCCGGCGTGGTGGGCGGTGTCCTCGAGCACCCGCACCACCAGGTGACCGAGCGTGGTCTCGCGCTCGCCCTCGGACCACCACTCCACCTGGCCGGGGGACTCCAGCGGCAGGGTGGCGATCGACTCGTCGCTGTGCCGCCAGGCCGTGCGGTAGAGGTCGAGCAGGTGTTCGCGGCGCTCGTCGGCCGTCGCCCACATGTCGGCCGAGTCCCAGATGGAGCCGTCCTCCACCCAGGGCAGCACCACGGGGGGAGTGCGGCCCACACAGGTGCCGAGGTAGCTCAGCTCGATCCCGACCAGGTGCTTGACCACCCCGAGCAGGTTGGTCCCCGAGGGGACCAGCGGCCGGCGTACGTCGTACTCCGAGAGTCCGTCCAGCGTGCCGACGACCGAGTCGCGGGCCTCTTGGAGGTAGCGCTGCAGGTCGCCGGCCATGGTCATCGCGGGCTCCTGAGCAGGTCGTGGTAGTCGGGATGGTGGTCGATCCAGGCCCGGACGAACGGGCAGGACGGCCGGACGCGCAGCTCGCCGTCGGCGCGCACCACGTCGAGCTCGTGTCGCACCAGCGACGAGCCGACGCCCTGCCCCTCGAACGCGTCGTCGACCTCGGTGTGGGTGAAGGTGATCACGCCGTCGGACAGCTCGTAGGCCGAGAAGCCGGCGAGCTGCCCGTCGACGTACGCCTCGAACCGGCTCCGGGCGGGGTTGTCGCGCACGGTCACGTCGGTCATGCGTCCACGCTAGCCGGGCCCACTCCCCTCGGTGACCTGCTCCGGGACCTCGGGCACCGGCCGACCCTCCGCCACCGCCGCCCACCGGTCGAGCAGGACGGCCCACTCGGTGAAGCGGGCGCGCCCGGCGACGTTGCCGGCGGTCCAGCCGCCGTGGGCGAAGCGCATCGTGCACCCCCCGTCTCGCGGGCGGCGAACGAGACGTCGAGGGTGCTGGGGTGCTCGCGATCCTGGGCGAGCGTGAACGTCTGCGCGTAGTGACCAGGGGGGTCCCAGGCGGTCACCGTGCCCCATTGGTACGCCGTGCCGTCGTCGAGGCGCATCATCGTGGGGCCACCGACGGCCGGGGCGACGTGCACGTTCCGCAGGCCCTCGGGGGCGTACGCGGGATGCCACCAGTCGTCGATCCGGCGGGTGAAGGCGTCGAAGGCGACCTGGGGCGAGCAGGCGAGCTCGTAGGTGTGCTCGATCGGTCCCGCGGCCTCGGCAGGGCGGGCCTCGACCCCGGCGGCCACCGGCTGGTGGAAGACCAGCCGGTTGTGGAAGGGGTCGATGACGACGAGCACCCGGCCCCAGTCCTCGTTGCGGATGCCGGGTCGCGCGTAGTCGTAGTCCTTGCCGTGGAGCTCCTGGTGCAGTGCCTCGATGTCGGCGACCGAAATCAGCGCGGCACCACCGGGGCTGGCGTCGCCGTGGTGCTCGCTGAGGTGCAGCCGGGCCGCACCGCGGGTGACCTGGGCGTACAGCGGGTGGTGCTCGGCGGCTCCGCCGTGCTCCCAGTCGAGGGTGAAGCCGAGGTAGTCGACGTAGAACTCCATCGCCTTGGCGCGGTCGAAGATCCGCAGGATCGGGACGGCGGGCCCCTCCGGCGGTGCCGGGTCGTGGGGCGGTCGCGCGGCGAGGGTGTTCCAGTCGCGCGCGCCGTACTGGTGGGCGACGAGCTCGAGGGCCTCGCTGTGGCTGACGGCCAGGTCGCGTGCCGCCAGGTCGGCACGCAGCCGTCGGGCCATGGACTTGGGATCGGTCATGACGCTGCTTCTCTCCGGCGGACGGCCGCGGCTGCGGCCACAGGTGCCTGCGTTGCCTGGCGGGTCCGCCCGGTGAGGGCGCATCACGGACAGGTGGGCGGTGCTGCGGGCATTCACCGTCCCGGGGATCCCGGGTGCAGGCGGCCGGCTGCCCTGGCCGCAGTCAGGGTAACCCGCGGCGACGCGGTGAGGAAACCTCGATGAACACCGGCGTGGAACCGGCCCGTTGTCCCGCCGGGGTGGTGACGGTGCGTCACACTTGAGGACATGCGGCCGCAGGTCGTCGCTCACCGCGGCGCGAGCTTCGAGAACGCCGAGCACACACTGGGTGCGTACGTCCAGGCGATCCGTGAGGGGGCAGAGGCGCTCGAGTGCGACGTCCGGCTCACCGCCGACGGCCACCTGGTCTGTGTGCACGACCGGGACCTCCGTCGTACGGCGAGCACGCGCGGGCTGGTGTCGACGATGGACCTCGCCGACCTCGACCGGCTCGAGTTCGCGTCGTGGAAGAACCCGTGGGCGACCCTCGACGACGAGGCGCCCGACCGCGACCGCGACCTCGACGGCGTCCTGACCCTGCGCCGCCTCCTCGAGACCGTGGCCGAGGCCGAGCGCCCGGTCGAGCTCGCGATCGAGACCAAGCACCCGACGAGGTACGGCGGGCTGGTCGAGCGCCGCCTCGTGGAGGCGCTCGCCGAGTTCGGCTGGACGGGGCCGGACAGCCCCGTCCGCGTCATGAGCTTCTCCTACGTCGCGCTGCAGCGGATGGCGCGACTGGCACCGCACGTCCGCCTGGTGATGCTGATCGACAAGGCGCGGAACTGGTCTGTGCTCAAGCCGGTGCTGGAGGACGACTGGCTGCTCGGGCCGGGCATCGAGGCGCTGACCCGACACCCCAGGTTCGCCGAGAAGCTCGTCGCGACCGGCCGCGAGCTCCACGTGTGGACCGTGAACACGCGCGAGCAGCTCGACCTCTGCCTCGAGCTGGAGGCAGCGGCGGTGATCACCGATCGTCCACGCGACATCCTCGGCTGGCTCGCCGCCGCCCATGCGGTGACCGACGCGTCCTAGTCTCTCCGCATGGCCTCGCCGCTCGCCGACAAGCAGGTCACGCTGCGCTGAGAAACCGGTTGCGCGGCGGGTTGATCCGTTTACAACGTTTCGGTAACGTCACTCGGAGCCCGGTCGTTGTTGCCTCCCCCGTCGACATCGGCCGGGCTCTTCTCTGCCCTGGTCGTCTCGCCGTACGACGTACATCAGGACGCGCGCCGTCCGGAATCGTGCGTAGCCTGACCGGCATGGCCGTTGCCCGCTTCCCGAGCCTGGTGCTCGACTGCCCAGACCCCGCCGCCCTCGCCACGTTCTACGGCACGATGCTCGACTGGGAGGTCGAGCTGAAGGACGACTGGGCGGACATCCGCGCCGACTACGGCCAGTGCCTGTCCTTCCAGCGCGTCGAGGGCTACACGGCGCCGGACTGGCCGGGCCAGGAGGTGCCCCAGCAGATGCATCTCGACGTGATCGTCGACGACCTCGATGCCGGCGAGGCGGCGGTGCTCGAGCTCGGGGCGACCAAGCACGGCCACCAGCCGGGTACGACGTTCCGGGTCTTCCTCGACCCCGCCGGGCACCCGTTCTGCCTCTGCACCAGCTGAGCAGGGACCGCTCTCAGCCGAGGTCGAGCGAGGAGCGCGCGATCGGGCAGCTCATGCACCGGGGCCCGCCTCGCCCGGAGCCGAGCTCGGAGCCGGCGATGCGCACGACCTCGATGCCCGCCTCCTCGAGCCGGTCGTTGGTCTCGTCGTTGCGCTCGTAGGCGACGGCGATCCGCGGTGCGATGGCCAGGGTGTTGTTGCCGTCGTCCCACTGCTCCCGCTCGGCGGTGACCGGGTCGAGGCCGGTGTCGATCTGGTGCAGGGTGTCGATGCCCATCGCCTTGGCCGCGGCGATCAGGAAGTGCTCGGCGTCGGCCACCTCGAGCACCAGCTCCTCGCCCGAGCCGGCCGCGCGTGTGACGGCGTACGCCGTGAGGGAGTCGGCGACGTTGGGATACATGACGATCTTGTCGACGTCGACCATCGTGCACACCGTGTCGAGGTGCATGGTCGCTCGCTCCTGCGCGATGGGTACGGCGAGCACGGTGTGGGCGAGTCCGGCCGTGAAGACCTCACGCGCCAACTGCTCGGCACCGGCCGGCGTCGTGCGCTCGCCCACCCCGATCGCGAGCACGCCGGGTGCGAGCAGGAGGACGTCGCCGCCCTCGACGTGCTCGTTGCGCCAGCCGTGCAGCATCGGGGTGCCCGCGAAGCGCGGGTGCTCGCGGTAGATCAGCTCGGTCAGGTGCGTCTCACGCGAGCGGGCCGGCATGGCCAGCGACGTGATCGTCACGTGGTCGCGCACCCACACCGACGAGTCGCGGGTGAAGAGCAGGTTGGGCAGCGGGTCGATCAGGAAGTCGTGCTCCGGGAGCAGGGCGGTGACCAGGCCGAAGCCGCCGCGGACCTCGTCGTTGCGGACCCCCGCGGTGAGATGCGTGGCCAGCTCCGACGGTGACGCGTCGTGCAGCATGGGCCCGAGCCAGCCGCGCATCGTGGTGCCGAGGTGCAGGCTCGAGAGCGCGGTGTCGATCGCCCGGTGCCGGGCCTCCTCGCTCTCGAGGGTCTCGGTGAGGAGGTCCATCAGGTACAGCACCTCGACCCCGTGGTCGCGCAGGGCGGCGGCGAAGCGGTCGTGCTCTTCCTGGGCACGAGCCACCCACGGGATCCCGTCGAAGAGCAGGCGGTCGTTGTTGCGCGGCGTGAGTCGCTTCAGCTCGGGGCCCGGTCGGTGGAGCATCACCGTGGCCAGACGGCCGACCTCCGAGTCGGCGCCGTGTGGTGGGTGGCCGCCGCGGGTGGGGTTCGTCGACATGGCCCGCACTCTAGGGTGAGGGCCGACCGCGGGTCATCCCGAGACCAGCTGGTACGCCGTGAGACCGGCCAGCAGGAAGCAGACCCCGGCGCCGACGTAGTGGATGGTCGACAGCCGCAGGTGCCGGAGCAGGACGCGCCCGGCGACCACCGCCAGGCCGGACACCACCAGCAGGGCCGTCCACGCGCCGAGGAACACCGACAGGGCGTCGTGGTAGCGGCCGACGAGGCTGATCGTGAGCAGCTGGGAGAGATCTCCCCACTCGGCGGCGAAGACCACCACGAAGCTGGCGGCCACGGCGGCCAGCCCGGCCTTGGGCGACGCCGCCTTGGCGGCGTACTCCTCCTCGGTCTCGGCCTCCGAGGCATCGGCCCCGGGCGCCTCGCGGAGCAGCAGGACGGCGCCGGCGAGGAAGATCAGTCCGGCCACGATCTCGACCACCGTGTGGGGCAGGTAGGTGACCACCTGCCCCACCGTGCACGCGATCGCCGTCTGCACGAGGAACGCGGAACCGACGCCGACCCACACTGCGAGCGGCCGGTAGCGGGTGGCGAGCACGAGGGCCGCGACGAACGTCTTGTCGGGGAGCTCGACCAGGAAGATCGCGCCGAAGGCCACGGCGACCACGGCGAGATCCACCCAGCGAACCTATCGGGTGACGTTCGGGCGACGTTCACGCCGGACGTGTTGCCCGGGGACATGGTCGGGTGTTGGCTGAGGGCGGGGTCGACCCGACATCCCAGAGGGAGCACGGCAATGGCGAAGATCGAGTCCTACGACCAGGGCACACCGAGCTGGGTGGAGCTGGTGACGCCCGACCAGGGTGCGGCGCAGACCTTCTACGGCTCGCTGTTCGGCTGGTCGTTCGACGACAACGACATGGGAGACATGGGCCATTACTACATCGGCACCGTCCGGGGCGACCGGGTCGCCGGCGTGAGTGGTCAGATGCCCGGCATGGAAGGACATCCCGCCTACTGGGGTGTCTACCTGGCCTGTGACGACGTCGACGCGGCGACCGCGAAGGTCGAGGCCGCCGGCGGAAAGGTCGAGGCCGGTCCGTTCGACGTCGACGACAACGGTCGGATGTCGGCGCTCCAGGACCCCACCGGCGCGCGCGTCGGCCTGTGGCAGGCCGGGAAGGTGATCGGCACCGAGCGGGCCAACGAGCCCGGCACGCCCATCTGGAACGAGTGCCTGACCCCTGACATCCCCGCAGCCGTGGCGTTCTACGGCGAGGTGCTCGGCATGGGCTCCGAGACGAGCGACATGGGTGAGGCCGGCACCTACACCGTGCTGACCAACGCCGAGGGCCGCCAGGTAGGCGGCGCGATGAACCCGCTGATGGAAGGCACGCCTCCGCACTGGAACGTCTACTTCAACGTCGAGGACGTCGACGCGACGGTGGCGAGGGCCCAGGAGCTGGGCGGCAACGTCGTGGCACCCGCCTTCGACGTACCCGGGGTCGGCCGGCTGGCCGTGCTGTCGGACCCGCAGGGCGCGATGTTCAACCTGATGGCCGGCGAGACCGCGAGCGACGGCTCGTAGACGAGGCGTTCCGCGTCGGCCCGGCTCGGTTCAGCCGGCGCGGAACGGGTCGGCGGGGTAGACGCCGAGCACCTTCACCTCGGTGGTGAAGAACTCGAGCTCCTCGAGCGCCCGCCGCACGCCGACGTCGTCGGGGTGGCCGTCCACCTCGGCGAGGAACTGCGTGGCGGTGAACTCCCCGCCGACCATGTAGCTCTCGAGCTTGGTCATGTTCACGCCGTTCGTCGCGAAGCCGCCGAGTGCCTTGTAGAGCGCGGCCGGCAGGTTGCGCACGTTGAACACGAAGCAGGTGACGACCGGTCCGTCGCCGGCCGGCGCCCGGTCGAGCTCGCGGGACAGGACGACGAAGCGCGTCGTGTTGTGGTCCTCGTCCTCGACGTCGTCGAGCAGTACGTCGAGGCCGTAGATCTCCGCGGCGAGCGGCGGCGAGATCGCCGCCTGGGTCGGATCGCCCACCTCCTTGACCTCGCGGGCGGCGCCCGCGGTGTCGCCCGCGATGACCGGGGTGAAGCCGTGCTCGCGGATCACCCGCCGGCACTGGCCCAGCGCGTGCACATGGCTGTGCACGGTCTTGATCCCCTCGAGGGTCGCTCCGGGCACCCCCAGCAGGGCGAACCGGATGCGCAGGAAGTGCTCGGCCACGATGTGCAGCCGCGAGGTCGGCAGGAAGTGGTGGATGTCGGCGACGCGGCCGGCCAGCGAGTTGTCGATGGGGATCATGGCCAGGTCGGCGTCGCCGTTCTCCACCGCCGAGAAGCAGTCCTCGAAGCTGGCGCAGGCGACCGCCGCGGCCTCGGGGTAGCGCTCCTGGCACGCCAGGTGCGAGTTCGAGCCCGGCTCGCCCTGGTAGACGATCCGGCGCACGCTCGTCGTCGTACTCACGCGCGTCAGTGTTCCACGGGGTCGCGGGACCCGATTAGGCTCGCTCAGCGTGTGGATCCTCGACGTCGTGACCCTCGTGGTCGCCCTGGGTGCCGCGGTGCTCGCCGTGGTCGCGCTCCGGGGACAGGTCGCGTCGCGGCCGGACCCTGCCACCGACGCGCTCCCCGAGGACGTCCACGGCCTGCGACAGGAGGTCGCCGCCCTGCGGGCCGAGGCCGGAGGCGCGCTGCGCCACCTCGCCGTCGTGCGGTACGACGCGTTCAGCGACATGGGCGGGCACCTCTCGTGGTCGGTCGCGCTCCTCGACGACATCGGCGACGGCGTGGTCCTCACCTCGATCCACGGCCGCTCGGACGCGCGGACCTACGCCAAGAACGTGACCTCCTGGACCTCCCAACAGCAGCTCTCACCCGAGGAGGAGAAGGCGATCGCCCACGCTCGTTCGGCCTGAGGGCGGCGACTTCCGACGGGCCCGCACGGTCTCAAGGTCGACAGACCAGGGGAACGAAGGACGCCGACATGGCCACGACGCACACGCCTCGCCCGCCCGATCCCACCGAGGAGAGGCCTCGCCGGGTACGCCGTACCGCGATCGCCGCGGCGTCCTCGAGGTCGTGCTGCAGCCGATCGGGGCCACGTGGTTCAGGGGGGCCACCGGGCCGGTCGCCGACGGCTCCGACTCGTGGACGCTGGTCCGCGCGACGCCACCGGGCCCCGCCGAGTCCCGCGGATGGAGCTCGTGCTGCGGTCGGCCGGAGCCAGGACACAGGCGCTCGTGCCCCGCGCACCTCGGACGTCGGCCACTACCGGGTCTACGAGTGGGATCCGGTGCCTGCCGACAGGGGCTCGCCACCCCGGCTCCGGCGCGCGACCTCGGGATCGTGTGCGTCGACGACCTCTTCGGCCACTACGGCACCTGCGCGCCCGCAGCAGCTACCGCGGCACGCGGACCAGCACCCGGCCGGGCAGGCAGGTCATGTGCAGCTCGCGGCCGGCGCCGAGCGGGTCGCCGTCCAGCTGGCGCGGGGTGTCGCTGGCGGCGCGGATGACGATCGAGCGGCCGCGCATCCGGACGATCGTGTCGTCGGTGCGCGGTCGCTTGGTGAGCACCCGGAAGACCAGCGGGACCCACGAGAGGAACCGCTTCGGGTGCAGCAGCACGGCGTCGATCAGGCCGTCGTCGATCGTCGCGTCGGGCAGCAACGGCATGCCCGCCTGGAGATATCCGACGTTGCCCACGACCACGGTGCGGGCCCGGTGGGTCGTGAACTCTCCGCCGTCGACCGACACCTCCATGCGCACCACGGGCGACATCAGGGCCCGGAGCGCCGACAGGACGTAGGCGAACCACCCGACCTTCTGCTTGATCTGCTCGTTGACCCCCTCCATGATCGCGGCGTCGAGACCCATGCCCGCCATCACCATGAAGTGGGTGTCCTCCATGGCGTCGCCGGTCACCTCGACCAGGTCGATCGCCCGGTCCTGACCGGAGAGCGCGACGTCGATCGCGGCGCGGAGGTAGAGGGGGATGTCGAGGTTGCGGGCCAGCAGGTTGCCGGTGCCGGCGGGGATGATCCCCACCGGGATGCCGGTGCCGGCCAGCTCGGCGCACACCTCGCGCACGGTGCCGTCGCCGCCACACACGAGCACGAGGTCCGCCCCGGCGATCGACGCCGCCTCGGCCATCCCCGTCCCCGGGTCCTCCACCGTCGTGTAGTGCCAGGTCGGCACCGACCAGCCGGCCTCCACGGCCATCGCCGCGACGATCGACCGGAACTGTCCGACGTCCTCGAGCTTGCTCGGGTTCAGGACCACCGCGAGCTTCCGATCGGACGGGACGGCCTGGGGCAGGGGCTCGGCCGACTCGGCATGGCTCCGCGGGAGGGGGCTGTAGAGCGACAGCCAGAGCAGCACGACGAGTGCGCCCAGCAGCCAGCCGCCGAGCACGTCGGTGGGGTAGTGGCGCCCGAGCAGCACCCGGTCGGCGCCCACGACGAGGGCCAGGACCACCGCCGCGGCGTACACGAGCCGCCGGGTGTTCGCCTTCCGGACGAACATGAGGGCGAGCACCATCAGGACGCCGGCGAGCGCGGCCGAGCTCGTGGCGTGCCCGGAGGGGAACGACGGGGAGGTCAGCCTGCCGACGGGGTCCTGCCACGACGGGCGCGACCGGCCGTAGACCTGCTTGACCAGGCGGTTGAGCAGCGTGGCCGAGAGCACCACGGCGACCGCGAACACCGCCGCCCGCCGGTGCCGTCGTACGAAGAGCGGGACCGCGATCAGGATCGTCCAGACCGCCATGCCGCGGTTGCCGAAGGCGAGCTGGATCGCGTCCAGGACCTTCACGAGGGTGGGTGAGCCGACCGCCCAGTGCTCCGCCGACCGCCCGCCGTCGTCGAGCCCGCCCAGTGGCGCGGTGTGCAGATGGACGAGGAACCCGACGAGGAGGAGCAGTGCCGCGCACACCCCGGCCCAGGCGAGCACCAGGGCGCGAGAGCGGTCGAGCACGGGCGTCAGTATGCCGGGAGGCACCGGGCTCCGCCCCACCCGCGCGCGTGCGGAGGGAACAGGCGTGCCGCGACCCGGGCGCCGCCGATAGCCTTGACGACATGACCTCACCCCACGAGGCGACTCGCACCGCTGGGATCCCGAGATGATCGACCCCAAGGTGCTGCGCGACGATCCCGACCGCGTGCGCGCGGCTCAGGCCAAGCGTGGGCTCTCCGACGAGGTCGTCGACCGGGCGCTCGCGGCCGACGCCGCACGCCGTACGGCGATCTCGACCTTCGAGGCCAGGCGGTCGGAGCAGAAGCAGCTCGGCCGGCGGATCCCGCAGGCGACGGGCGACGAGAAGGCGGCGCTCCTCGCCCGCACCAAGGAGCTCGCGGCTGAGGTGAAGGCCGCCGAGGCCGCCCAGACCGAGGCCGAGGAGGCCTGGCGCGGTGCGCTGATGGAGATCCCCAACCTGGCCTCCGACGAGACCCCGGCCGGGGGCGAGGACGACTACGTCGTGCTGGAGACGGTCGGGACGCCGCCGGAGTTCGACTTCGAGCCCCGTGACCACGTCGAGCTCGGCCGGATGCTCGGCGCCATCGACCTCGAGCGCGGCGCCAAGGTGTCCGGCTCGCGCTTCTACTTCCTCACCGGGATCGGCGCCCAGCTCGAGTTCGCGCTCATCAACATGGCGATGGACCAGGCCCGTCACACCGGCTTCACCCAGGTCGTCGCGCCGTCGCTGGTCAAGCCGCGGGCCATGGAGGGCACGGGCTTCCTCGGCCAGGCCGCCGACGACGTCTATCGGATCGAGGGCCAGGACCTCTACCTCGTCGGCACCTCCGAGGTGCCGCTCGCGGCGTACCACTCCGACGAGATCCTCGACGGCCGCTCCCTCCCGCTGCGCTACGCGGCGTTCAGCCCGTGCTTCCGCAAGGAGGCCGGCTCGCACGGCAAGGACACCCGCGGCATCTTCCGCGTGCACTGGTTCGACAAGGTCGAGATGTTCGTCTACACGACCGTCGAGGAGTCGTACGCCGAGCACCGCCGGCTGCTGGAGTGGGAGAAGGAGTTCCTCGACAAGCTGGAGCTCTGCTACCGCGTGATCGACGTCGCCGCCGGAGACCTCGGCCTGTCGGCCCAGCGGAAGTTCGACTGCGAGGCCTGGATCGCCTCGCAGGGCCGCTACCGCGAGCTCACGTCGGCGTCCAACTGCACCGACTTCCAGACCCGCCGGCTGGACACGCGTCGTCGCGACGAGCACGGCGACATCGGGCCGGTCGCGACCCTCAACGGCACCCTCTGCTCGACCAACCGACCGATCATCGCCCTGCTCGAGACCCACCAGCAGGCGGACGGATCGGTGCGCGTCCCCGAGGCGCTGCGGCCCTACCTCGGCGGGCTCGACCTGATCAAGCCGGTCACCGCGTGAGGCGTAGGTCGACCCGGAGGTGAGTGCATGGAGCCCGCGCCTGGTCGCGCTCGACATCGACGGCACCCTGCTGAAATGGGTCGAGGGCGCCGGGATGACCTACGAGCAGATCAGCTCGCAGGTGTACGACGCGGTGCAGCGCACCCGGGCGGCGGGCGTCCCCGTCGTCCTGGCCAGCGGCCGCTCGCCGCACGGCATGACCCGGATCGCCGAACTGCTCGACCTCCGTGCCGAGGGTGACGAGCCGCTGTGGATCGTGGCCAGCAACGGCGCGGTCGTCTTCCGCTACCCGCCGTTCGAGGTCGTGCACGAGGAGACGTTCGACGCCGCCCCGGCGGTGGCGTCCGTCCTCGAGCACCGCCCCACGGCCCTCGTCGCGGTCGAGGAGCGTGGGGTCGGCTACCGCGTCAACCGGCACTTCCCCGAGGGCGAGCTGAGTGGGGAGATGACCCTGGCCGCCGTCGAGGAACTCGTGTCCGGTCCGGTCAGCCGGGTGATCATCCGCGACCCCGAGGCGACCGCCGACGACTTCGTGGCGCTGGCCGCCAAGCTCGGCCTGCACGGCACCGACTACGTCGTGGGCTGGACCGCGTGGCTCGACCTCGCGCCGGTCGGAGTGAGCAAGGCGTCCGGGCTCCAGCTGGTCGCCTCCGAGCTCGGTGTCGCGGCCGTCGACGTGCTGGCCCTCGGCGACGGTCGCAACGACATCGAGATGCTGCGCTGGGCCGGCCGCGGGGTGGCGATGGGCCAGGCGATCGACGCCGTCCAGGAGGCCGCCGACGCCGTCACCGGGAGCGTCCACGACGAGGGCGTCGCGACCGAGCTCGACCGCTATTTCGGCACCGAGGGTCCATGAGTCTGCCGCGCCTCGTCGCGACCGACCTCGACGGCACCCTGCTGCGCAGCGACGGCTCGGTGTCCGCACGCACCGCGTCCGTGCTGCGCGACCTGCTCGACCGCGGCGTCGAGGTCGTGTTCGTGACCGCGCGCCCGCTGCGGTGGATGACCCGGCTCTGGCCGTACGTCGGATCGCGCGGGCTCGCCGTGGTGTCCAACGGCGCGTTGCTGCTCGACGTCGCCACCGGTGACCCGCTGGAGGTCCACGGCATCGACCCCGCCTCCGGCCTGGCGCTGGCCGCGGCGATCCGGGCGGCCGTGCCGGGCTGCCACTTCGCGGTCGAGACCCTGTCCGGGATCGCGCTGGACCCGTCGTACGACGAGCCGCACCATGCCCCGCCCGACAGCCCACGCGGCGACCTCGGAGCCGTCTGGACCGAGCCGGCGCTCAAGCTCCTCGTGCGACACCCCAGCATGGACCCCGAGGCCTTCCGGGCCGCCGTCGAGCAGGTCGTGGGCGAGGCCGCGACACCGACGTGGACCGTCGACGGGCTGGTGGAGATCAGCGCCGCCGACGTCACCAAGGGCGCCGCCCTGGCCCGCCTGTGCCAGCTGCGGGGTGTGGCGTCGGGCGACGTGCTCGCCTTCGGCGACATGCCGAACGACCTGCCCATGCTCGGCTGGGCCGGGACGTCGTACGCCGTGGCCAACGCGCACTCCTCGGTGCTGGCCGCGGCCGACCACGTCGCGCCCGCCAACGACGAAGACGGCGTGGCGGTCGTCCTCGCCCGCACTTTCGGCCTGTGATGTGATGGTGCGATGAGGCAGCCCCCACGACGCCTGCTCGGAGGCGTGGCGATCACCGCAGCGCTGCTCGGTGCCGTGCTGGCGGTGCCCTCCTCCGCCACCGGGGCGGTGGTCGCGTCCTGCCCGCGGACCAGCCTCGGGCACGACATCGCCAAGGCCAAGGTCGTCTTCCGCGGGGTGGTGACCAAGTCGCGGCCGGCACGCGGCTCGGGCGCCCAGCGCACCCGCAGCTACAAGGTCTCGGCCGACCGCGTCTACAAGTCCTCGCTGGTCACCCGGTCCGTCCTGGTCACCGCCCACGCTGGCCCGGGCGCCTGCACGCTGCCCGAGCTCACCAAGGGCAGGCGCTACTTCTTCTTCGTGAACGAGAAGGGCACCCGGCTGATGGCGACCACCGCCACGGCCAGGGCGACCAAGCACCTCACCCACCAGATCGAGAAGCGGCTCGGCACGGGCACCCGGCCGGAGACCACCCCACCGGCGTCGGCGCAGCTGACCAGGGTCGCCCACGCGAGCCCGCCGAGCCTCTCCCGGCTGCTGGCGCCCGGCGCCGCGGTGCTGATCCTCAGCCTGCTCGGACTGCTCGTCGTGAACCGCCTCGGCCGGCGTCCGGCCTGACCGCGGCGCTGCTACAGATACATCCCGCTCGTGGGGTTGCCCGGGTCGGCGTTCGGGTCCGGTGCGGCCGGCGCCATCCCCGGCCGGTGACCAGGTCCCGGCTGACCGGCTCCCGGGGGGAGTGCCCGGCGCATCTGCTCGAACTGTGCGCGCGCCGAGACCTGCTGGGCGTAGATCGCCGTCTGGATGCCGTGGAAGAGGCCCTCGAGCCAGCCGACGAGCTGGGCCTGGGCGATGCGCAGCTCCGCGTCGGACGGCGTGGAGTCGTCGGTGAACGGCAGGGAGAGGCGCTCGAGCTCCTCGACCAGCTCGGGCGCGAGCCCGCTCTCGAGCTCCTTGATCGACGACGCGTGGATCTCCTTGAGCCGGTTGCGGCTCGCGTCGTCGAGGGGAGCGGACTTCACCTCCTCGAGCAGCTGCCGGATCATGCTCCCGATTCGCATCACCTTCGCCGGCTGCTCCACCAGCTCGGTCAGGTCTCGCAGGTCGTCACCGTCGTCGTCCGGCTGCTCGACCGCCTCGGCCGGGACGGCGACCGGCTGGCCGTCCGGTCCGACCACGATCACGTGCCGCTGACCGGACTCGGACTCGGGCTCGCTGCTCGGTGACGTCACCCCTCCACCCTACAAAGGGACGGGATCGGTCAGGTGACGAGCACGATCTTGCCGGCGTGCGCACCGCTCTCCATGCGCGCGTGTGCGGCCGCCGCCTCGGCCAGTGGCAGGGTGCGGTCGACGACCACCCGGATCGACCCGTCCGCCACCAGCGGCCACACGTGCTCGGCGAGCTCGGCACAGATCGTGGTCTTCTCGGCGACCGAGCGGGGGCGCAGCCGGGTGGAGATCACCGCGCCGCGCTTGCTCATCAGCAGGCCGAGATCCAGCTCGGCCCTCAGGCCGCCCTGCAGCCCGACCACGAGGAGGCGTCCCTCGGTCGCCAGCGCCTCGACGTTGCGGGCGAGGTACGACGCTCCCATGATGTCGAGCACCACGTCGGCGCCGTGGCTCTCCGTGGCCTCGCGGACCACCTCGACGAAGTCCTGCTCCCGGTAGTCGATCGTCACGTCCGCGCCCAGCTCGGCACAGTGCGCGAGCTTCTCCTTCGTGCCGGCCGTCGTGAGTACGTGTGCGCCCAGGGCGTGTCCCAGCTGGATCGCGAAGGTGCCGATGCCCCCGGCGCCGCCGTGCACCAGCAGGTGGTCGCCGGCCCTCAGCCCGGCGATCATCATCAGGTTGGACCAGACGGTGGCGGCCACCTCCGGCAGCGCCGCCGCGGTCACCAGGTCGAGCCCGTCGGGCAGCGGCATCACCTGACCGGCCGGGACGGCGACCCGCGTCGCGTACCCACCGCCGGCGAGCAGCGCGCACACCTGGTCGCCCACCACGAACCGGGTCGACGTACCCTCACCCAGCGCCGCGACCGTGCCACTGCACTCGAGCCCGATGATCTCCGACGCACCGGGGGGTGGCGGGTAGTGGCCCTGGCGCTGCAGGACGTCGGGCCGGTTGACGGCGGTGGCCGCCACGTCGATCAGGATCTCGCCGGGGCCGGCCTCGGCATCGGGCACCTCGACGTACTCGAGCACCTCCGGGGGACCGGGCGCCCGGGCGACGGCGGCCTTCACTCGTACTCGTCGCCGGTGTGGTCCACCACGCTGTCGTCCGGGACGTCGTCGTCGACGTCGACCAGGTCGGGTGCCCCGGAGGGGTGGTCCCAGCCCTCGGCGAGTGCCTGCGCCTTGGCGGCCAGGCGCTCGATCTCCTCGACGTCGGCCTCCTGGTTGCCCGCGGCGTACCCGAGGAGGTACGTCGTGATCGGCGCCGCCTTGCGGATCACGTTGTCCGCGGCCACTTTCGCCAGGTCGAGGACGAGCGCCTCGTCGACCTCGGTCTCGATGTCGAGGGCATCACACAGCTCGTCGATCCAGTCGTGGAGGTTCACGGACCAAATCTCGCGAATCGGAGCCCGCGGTTCAAGTCCGGGCGCGGGGTGGTTCGCATCACGGCACGTCGTCGCGCAGGCGGGCGACGTCGGCCCACGAGTCGATGTCGTCGGCCTCGGGCCCGAGCGCAGGTACGTCGAGCGTCCCGGGACGGTCCATCAGGCGGCGCATGGGTACGCCGTGGGCCTCGCCCGGAGCCGGTACCACGGTCCGACGCACGACGCCCGCGAGCTGCCGCCGGCCGTGGCCGTCGACGAGCCACGCACCGTCCTGGTCCCCGACGGCGGACACCAGGCGCCGTACCGTCGCGGCGGTGACGTGGGGCATGTCGACGGCCACGACGACGACCAGGTCCGCGTCGCCGCGGAGGGTCGCGACGCCGGCCGCGAGACCCGCCAGCGGTCCGCCCCGCGCCGGCGTCTCGCGGGTGAACGTCACCGCGTGCGGCGTCGGCACCTCGGGACCGACGACGACCGTCTGCACAGATCCCGAGACGGCTTCGAGCGCGTGCTCCAGGAGCGACCGACCGTGGTACTCGAGCGAGGACTTGTCCGCGCCGTCGAGCCGGGACGCCGTACCGCCCGACAGGATCACCGCCGCCCACCTCACCCCGGCAGTCTGACAGCCTGCGAGAGCTCGGTCGGGGTCGTGGCAGGCTGGGCGCATGAAGGTGGTGCTCGTGCAGGTCGCGTCCGCCCTCGACCCCGACGTCAACCGCGCGCGGCTGGCCGACCTCGTGCCCGGCGGCGCCGACCTCGTCGTGCTGCCCGAGGCCTTCGCCCGTGACTTCGGCGAGTCGGGGTCCGGTCTCACCGAGGTCGCCGAGCCGCTCGACGGGCCGTTCGTCACCGAGGTCGAGCGGGTCGCGGCCGAGCGCGGCACGACCGTGGTGGCCGGGCTCTTCGAGCGCAGCGACGCGGTGCCCTTCAACACCCTCGTGGTGCGCGGGAAGGCGCATGCCGACTACCGGAAGATCCACCTCTACGACTCCTTCGGCTACCGCGAGTCCGCGGTGCTCGCAGGCGGCCCGCTCACGCCCGCCACCTTCGAGCTCGACGGCACCACCGTCGGCCTGATGACCTGCTACGACCTGCGGTTCCCCGAGCTGGCACGGGCGCTGGTCGACCGCGGCGCCGAGGTCCTGCTGGTGCCCGCGGCCTGGGTGGCGGGCCCCCGCAAGGTCGACCACTGGACGACGCTGCTGCGGGCGCGCGCGATCGAGAACACGGTGCATGTCGTGGGCGTGGGCCAGCCGGGCCCGCGCTACACCGGTCACTCCATGGTCGTCGGTCCCCTCGGTGACGTCGCGGTCGTGGGCGGCGACGAGGAGGAGACCCTGCACGTCGACCTCGATCCGGACGCCGTGGCGGAGGCTCGTCGTACCAACCCGTCGCTCGCCAACCGGCGCCTGTAGCCTCACGGACCGTGTCCAAGGCTGCTCCACGTCGCCGTGCCGCACCCCGCGCCGGCAGGCGGGCGGCCCGGCGGAGCTCGCGCGCCGACACCACAGTGACGGTGTCGCCGGCCCCTCCGGTGCGGGCCACCGAC
>JBAUWD010000289.1:0-2615 GCA_049583575.1 Nocardioides sp. | reverse complement strand
ACCCGGTGCTGGTCGGCCGCGTCGGCCGGGTCCAGGTGCGGGCCGTCAGCGGCCGGCCGCTGCCGGCCGACATGAAGCTGGCCGTGATCAGCCCGGGACGTGCCGCCGGCACGTCGACCGAGCGGGCCGCCATCGACACCAGCACCATGGACGGCGGCAACGGTGCGCACTCGGTGTACCGAGCAGTCGACCCGCAGCCGGTCACCTCCGACGCCGGCGCTCGTCTCACGGCCGCGGTGTTCACCCCGCAGCCCGTGATCTACTCGCGCGCCCAGTGGGGGGCCGACGAGAAGATGCGGTCGAAGTCGTCGCTGCACTACGGCGACGTGCACGCGGGCTTCGTCCACCACACCGTGAACGCCAACCACTACACGCGCGCCGAGGTGCCCGGGATCATCCGCAGCATCTACGCCTACCACGTGAAGTCCCGAGGCTGGAGCGACATCGGCTACAACTTCCTCATCGACCGGTTCGGGCGCATCTGGGAGGGCCGGTACGGCGGCGTCGACCGTCCGGTCGTGGGAGCCCACACGCTGGGGTTCAACGACGACTCCTTCGCCGCCTCAGCGATCGGCAACTACCAGATCGTCAAGCCCAGCCGGGCCATGATCCAGGCCTACGCGGCCCTCTTCGCCTGGAAGCTGTCACTGCACGGGGTCGACGCCGCGTCCACCCATCAGTACGTGACGTCGCGCTGGTTCCAGGCGATCAACGGCCATCGCGACGCGGCCGCCACGCTCTGCCCCGGGCAGTACCTCTACGACAAGCTGCCCAAGATCCGCCGGCTGGCGGCACAGGACCAGCGCGGCTGGACCGGCCGGCAGCTCGAGTCCAACCTCGCGGCCACGCCGCAGCCCGACCTCGTCGTACGACGCGCGAGCGACGGCGAGGGCTTCATCATCCCCACCGGCGGGATGATCCACTTCCCGAAGCACACGATCACGGCCACCGGGGTGTCGGGGGCGACCGCCCTCGTGGTGAGCCCCGATCTGACCGGCGACCACCGGCACGACCTGCTGGTGCGACAGGCGGACGGCAGCGTGGCGGTGCGGCCGGGCCTGTCCTCGGGTGGGTTCGGCACGGCCACCCGGGTCATCGCGGCCTTCCGCGGCAAGGACCAGGTGGTCGCACCCGGTGACGTGAACGGCGACGGGCGCAACGACCTGGCCGCCCGCAACCCCGCCACCGGCCGTCTCGTCTTCTTCCTGCAGCGCGCGGACGGCACCTTCCACCGCGTCCGGCTGGGCGCCTGGTGGAACTCCTTCGACCTGATCTCGGCCGTCGGTGACCTGAACGGCGACGGCAACCCCGATCTGGTCGCGCGGGACGCCTCCGGCACCCTGTGGTTCTACGCCGGCACCGGCGGGCCCAGCTTCGGCCACGCCGTCAGGGTGCCGGGCAACTTCGGTCGGTACGACGTGATCTCCGGCGGTGGCGACTTCACCGCCGACGGGCTCCGCGACCTCTTCGTGCGCGACCGGTCGACGGGCGACTCCTACGTCCTGCCCGGGCGGGGCGACGGCACCTTCGACCACGCGCTCGGGCCCTTCACGCGCTTCGCGTCGGCCACCCACCTGGTCTCCGGCAACGTCTTCGGGACGAGGGCGCCCGACCTGCTGGCGGTCAAGGGCGACAAGGTCGAGACCTGGGTCAACCCGGCCGGCTTCGACCTCGGCCGGCCCCTGGACACCGGCGCCGACCTCTCCGGTGCCGACAAGATCCTCGTCGCCGGCGACTGGGACCGGGACGGCTACGGCGACGTGATCACCCGCCAGACCGCCACCGGCAACCTCGTGCTCTGGCTCGGCGACGGCCAGGGGCGCCTCCACCGGACGAAGGTCCTGGCCAAGGGGTTCGGCACCGTGAGCAAGCTGGCCGCGGTCGGCGACATGACCGGCGACGGCTTCCCCGACCTGATGGGCCAGCCGCGCCACGGCGTCATGAGGATCTACCCGGGCAAGGGGCTCGCGGGCTTCAAGAAGTCCTACCCGGCCTACGGCGCGATCGCGCACGGCCGCCAGATCGGCATCGGTCGGTGGAACGCCGACGGTGCGCCGGACACCCTGATCCGCCACGGCAGCACGCTCACGCTGTACCGCGGCAACGGACCGGGCGGACTGTCCTCGCCGTCGCGGCTGCCGGTCGACCTCTCGCCGTACGACTGGGTGATCGGCGTCAGCGACCTGCGCATGACCGGGCATCCCGACCTGCTGGTGCGCCAGCGCGGCACGGGGCGGCTGTTCGCCCTCCCCGGCACGGTCACCGGCTTCCGGAAGCCGGTGTACCTCGGCGAGGGGCTAGGAGGCTACGACCTGGCGGGCTGAGGCGGGTCGAACCGGTCGGTGACCCGCTCGTCGACCGCTATCCGATCGCACCGCACCGCCGATGCGTGGGTGACCAGGACCAGAGAACCGCTGCCGGACAGCGGTTCGGTGAAGGAGGCGAGACCGGAAGGGGAAGCCGGGTTCGCCACCGACAGGAGGCGGCCGCCGCCGGTGAGTTGAGTCCCGGCGGCGGCCGCGCTCCACAGCTCCTCCTGGGTCAGGCCGGCGACCGCGAGGTCCGTGGCCCGGGGCTCGGGCCACGCGGCGTACGTGTCGGGCTGCGACCAGACC
>JBAUWD010000288.1:0-5628 GCA_049583575.1 Nocardioides sp. | reverse complement strand
GCCGACGGCGTCCGGCCGGGGCAGGTCGGCGAGGAAGGCCTGCAGCGGGTCGAGGTCGGCCGCGCCGTCCCAGCGCTCGACCGTGGTCGCCGCCTCGACCTCGTCGCCGTCGAGCGCGCTGAGCTTGAGGCTGCTCGAGCCGGAGTTCACCACCAGGACGCGCACCGGCCCGACCTCAGGCCTCGGACCCGCCCCGGCCCCACTGCCAGCCGCGCACCTCGGGGTGGTCCTCGCCGTGGGCACGGATGTAGAGGGTGTGCTCGATCAGCCTGTTGCGCAGCACTTCGCGCGCCCGGCCCCCGCGCTCCTGCAGCGCGGGCACCCGGTCGATGACGTCGATGGCGAGGTCGAAGCGGTCGAGCTGGTTGAGCACCGTCATGTCGAAGGGCGTCGTCGTGGTGCCCTCCTCCTTGTAGCCGCGGACGTGGAAGTTGGCGTGGTTGGTACGACGGTAGGTGAGCCGGTGGATCAGCCACGGATAGCCGTGGTAGCCGAAGATGACCGGCTTGTCGCGGGTGAAGAGCGCGTCGAAGTCCGCGTCGCTCAGCCCGTGCGGGTGCTCCTGGTGGTCCTGCAGTCGCATCAGGTCGACGACGTTCACCACCCGGATCCTCAGGTCGGGGAAGAAGCCCCGGAGCAGGTCGACCGCCGCCAGCGTCTCCATCGTGGGCACGTCGCCGGCGCACGCCATCACCACGTCGGGCTCCGCGTCGCCCGCGGTGCCGGCCCAGTCCCAGGTGCCGATGCCCTTGGTGCAGTGGACGACCGCCTCGTCGATGTCGAGGTACTGCAGGGCGGGCTGCTTGCCGGCCACGATCACGTTGACGTACTGCTTGCTGCGCAGGCAGTGGTCCGCCACCGAGAGCAGGCAGTTGGCGTCGGGCGGGAGGTAGACGCGGATGACCCCCGCCTTCTTGTTCACGACGTGGTCGATGAACCCCGGGTCCTGGTGGGAGAAGCCGTTGTGGTCCTGACGCCAGACGTGCGAGGTGAGCAGGTAGTTGAGCGACGCGACCGGTCGGCGCCACGGGATGCGGTTGGTCGACTCCAGCCACTTGGCGTGCTGGTTGAACATCGAGTCGACCACGTGCACGAACGCCTCGTAGCACGAGAAGAACCCGTGCCGGCCGGTCAGCAGGTAGCCCTCGAGCCAGCCCTGGCAGGTGTGCTCGGAGAGGATCTCCATGACCCGGCCGTCCGGCGCGAGATGGTCGTCGTACGGCAGCGTCTCGGCGTTCCACGCCCGGTCGGTGACCTCGAGGACGTCCTGCAGCCGGTTCGAGTTGTTCTCGTCGGGCGAGAAGAGCCGGAACCGGTCGTCGTTGCGGGCCATCACGTCGCGCAGGAAGGTGCCCAGCACCCGGGTCGCCTCCACCGCACCGGTGCCGGGCTGGTCGACGGGTACGGCGTAGTCCCGGAAGTCGGGCAGGCGCAGGTCGCCCAGCAGCAGGCCGCCGTTCGCGTGCGGGTTGGCGCTCATCCGCCGCTCGCCCTCGGGGTGGAGGTCGCGGATGTCGGGCACCGGGGCGCCGCTCGCGTCGAAGAGCTCCTCCGGCCGGTAGCTGCGCATCCAGTCCTCGAGCACCCTGCGGTGCGCGTCGCTGCCGCGGGCGTCGGCGAAGGGCACCTGGTGGGAGCGCCAGTACCCCTCGATGCGCCGACCGTCGACCTCCTTCGGGCCGGTCCAGCCCTTGGGGCTGCGCAGCACGATCATCGGCCACGACGGACGCCCCTCGAGCGCTCCGGAGCGGGCGCGAGCCTGGATGTCACGGATCTCGTCGAGGCAGTGGTCGAGGGTCGCCGCGAAGGTCTGGTGCATGGTCTCCGGGTCGTCGCCGGACACGACGTACGGCGTGTGGCCGAAGCCGCGCAGCAGGGCCTCGAGCTCGTCGTCGGGGATGCGGGCGAGAACGGTGGGGTTGGCGATCTTGTAGCCGTTGAGGTGCAGGATCGGCAGCACCGCCCCGTCGCGCGCGGGGTCCACGAACTTGGTGCTGTGCCAGCTGGTCGCCAGTGGCCCGGTCTCGGCCTCGCCGTCGCCGACCACCGCCGCCACGACCAGGTCGGGGTTGTCGAACGCCGCGCCGTACGCGTGGGACAGCGAGTAACCGAGCTCGCCGCCCTCGTGGATCGACCCGGGCGTCTCGGGAGCGACGTGGCTCGGGATGCCTCCGGGGAAGGAGAACTGCTTGAACAGCCGCTGCATGCCCTCCTCGTCGCGGGTGATGTCGGGGTACGTCTCGGAGTAGGTGCCCTCGAGGTAGGCGGACGCGACGAGCCCGGGGCCGCCGTGACCGGGACCGATGATGTAGATCATGTCGAGGTCGCGCTGGGCGATCGCGCGGTTGAGGTGGGCGTAGACGAAGTTCAGCCCCGGCGTCGTACCCCAGTGGCCGAGCAGGCGAGGCTTCACGTGCTCGGGGCTCAGCGGCTCGCGCAGCAGCGGGTTGCCCATGAGGTAGATCTGCCCGACCGAGAGGTAGTTCGCCGCCCGCCACCAGGCGTCGATGCGGCGGAGCTCGTCGGGGTCGAGGGGGGTGCTCGTGGTGTGCGACACGGCGTGCGTGGTCATCGGGTGGCCTCCATGCCTCCGACCTTACGGAGCCGCCGGTGCGCCCGGCCACCGACCTTGGTCTCGTCCCGCGGCGCTGCCTCACTTGATCCCGGTGTTGGCGATGGATTGGACGAAGTAGCGCTGACCGACCAGGAACATCAGCAGGACCGGGACCTGGCTGATCATCGTGGCCGCCATCAGCACCGGCCAGTTCGTGAAGTGGGCGCTCTGGAACGTCGCGAGCCCGAGCTGCACGGTCATGTGCTGCGGAGTGGCGATCACGACGAGCGGCCAGAGGAAGTCGTTCCAGACCGAGAGGAACGTGAGGACCGCCACCGTGCTCAGCGGTGGCCCCATCAGCGGGAACAGGATGCTGCGCAGGACGCGCAGCCGACCGGCGCCGTCGATGAGGGCGGCCTCCTCCAGCTCCACCGGCAGCGAGACGAAGAACTGGCGGAGCAGGTAGATCCCGAACGGCGTCGCGAGGTTGGGTACGACGAGCGCCGGCAGCGTGTCGACCAGGTGCAGGTGCTTGACGATCAGCAGGGTCGGGATCATCACGACCTGGAACGGCACCATCAGCGTGGCCAGGATCCCGATGAACAGCAGGCGCGACCCCGGGAAGCGGAGCCGGGCGAACGCGTAGCCGGCGAGGCTGCACAGCACGAGGTTGCTCGCGACGCAGGTCACCGACACGATCGCGCTGTTCACCAGCCACTGCGCCATGGGCGAGTCGTTCCAGGCCGCCGAGTAGTTGGCCCAGTGGAACCCGCTCGGCAGTCCCGGCGGGAAGCGCCGCGTCTCCTCGAGGGTGGAGATGCTCGTGACGAACATCCACAGCAGCGGCGCCGCCATCACGAGGGCTGTCGGCAGCAGCACGAGGTGCCACCCGGAGGGCCGGTGCCGTCGCCCGCGTGGTGCCGGCGCGCGTCGTACGTCGGGCGCGGCGGTCATCGCTCCTCCGTCCCGGCCGCCGACGGGTCACGGGTGAGGCGGAGCTGGATCAGCGTGATCGCGGCGATCACGACGAAGAGCACCGAGGCGATGGCGGCCGCGTACCCCGCGTGGAAGAACTGGAACGCCTGGAGGTAGAGGTAGTACACGACCACGGTCGTCGCGTGCAGCGGGCCGCCCTTGGTGGTCACGTACACCTCGTCGAAGAGCTGCAGGGAGTTGATCGTCAGCCACACGAGGAGGAAGCCGGACACCGGGCGCAGCAGGGGCACCTCGATGCGCCAGAAGGCGCCGTTGCGCGTGCAGCCGTCGATCTGTGCCGCGTCGAGGAGGTCCTGCGGGATGCCCTGCAACCCCGCCAGGTAGATCAGGGTGCCGAAGCCGACCCAGCCCCAGACGGTCATGACGACGACGGCGTACAGGGCCTGGTGAGGTGAGGAGAAGAAGCCGAACGTGGGCAGGCCGAGCTTGCTCAGGCCGGCGTTGATCAGGCCGAAGTCGGGATCCATCAGCCAGGTGAAGATGACGCCGGTGGCGATGGTCGAGGTCACCACCGGGACGAAGACGGCGAGCCGGTAGACGGTGATGCCGCGGATGCGCCGGTTCAGCGCCGCCGCGGCCAGCAGCGAGAGGACGAGCGTGATCGGGACGAACAGCGCCGTGTACAGGAGCGTGTGACGCACCGACTCCGCGAACACGTGGTCATGCGCCAGCTGCCGGTAGTTGTCGAAGCCGGCCCACTGGCCGGGGGTCTGCAGGTCGTTGTGCTGGAACGAGAGCAGGAAGGCCCAGAAGACCGGCACCAGCCCGAACAGCCCGATCAGCAGCACGCTCGGCCCGACCATCGCCCAGCCGGTGAGGGCGTCCGACCGCGCCAGGCTGGAGCGCGTACGGCGTGGCGGCAACAGGGTGCGTCGGCGCCCCGATCTCACGAGCCTGCCAGGGCCGAGGCGACGTCCGACTTCGCCTGGCTCAGGGCCTGGTCGGGAGTGGCCTGCCCGAGCAGCACGGACTGCACCATGGTGCCGATCGCCGTCGACACCTGTGAGTAGGACGCGATGTTCGGCCGCACGTGCTTGACGTTGTTCAGGTTCGCGACGAAGACCTTCTCCGCCGGGTACTTGTCCAGGAACGTCTGGTAGCCGGGCAGCTCGGTCTCCGACTTGCGGACCGGCAGGTCACCCGTGGCGATGGAGAACTTCAGGTGCTCCGGCGCCGAGGTGAGCCAGGTGACGAACGAGAACGCCGCGTCCGACCGCGCCGACGAGTGGTCGAACAGCAGGTACAGGTCGGGGCCCGAGATCGTCTCGTGGTTGCCCTGGTAGCCCGGCAGGTAGGTGACGCCGTACGAGACGTCGGCGTTGATGCTCGAGAGGTCCCACGGTCCGGTCCACAGCATCGCGATCTTGCCGCTGTTGAACAGGTTGAGGTACTGGCCGTTGCCCTGGTCGAGGTAGACCGACTTGTCGGTGACCGCCATGTCGTACAGCTGTTGGAGCGCCGCCTTGCCTGCCGCGGAGTCGAAGGCGGGCTGGGTGTTGTCCGGGGTCAGCAGCGACCCCCCGGCCTCCCAGAGCATGGCCAGGTAGCGCCACACGGTGTCCTCGCTGCCGTCGTTCACGTAGGCCCAGCCGTAGGTGTGCGTGCTGGCGTTCGTCAGCTTGCGCGCCGCGGTGCGGAAGTCGTCCCACGTCCAGCTGTTGGTGGGCGGGGCGACGTGGGCCTGGGCGAAGAGCTTCTTGTTGTAGACCAGGCTGAGGTCGTCGACCAGCGCCGGCACGCCGATGATCTTGCCGTCGACCGTCGCCGCCTGGCGCTCGGAGGGGTAGAAGTCGTTCCAGCGCACCGATGGGTCCTGCATCTTGGCGGTGAGGTCGACCAGCTTCGGCTGACGCACCAGCTGCGTCGCCGAGGAGCCGTACTCGTAGGCGATGTCCGGGTAGTTGCCGGCCGCGAAGCCCGCCACCGTCTTCTGCAGGGCGCCGTCGTTGCCGCCGTTGAACTGCAGCGACACCTTCTCGTCGGGGTGCTGGGAGTTCCACTGCGCGGCCGCCGCCTTCAGGGCGGTGGCCTCGACGTCGGTGTAGCCGTGCGCGAGCACGATGCCGGTCCCCTGGCTG
>JBAUWD010000287.1:0-3431 GCA_049583575.1 Nocardioides sp. | reverse complement strand
GCCGCGAGCACCAACGGCGCCTCCCACGCGACCGCCCGCGCCAGCGCGTCGTCGGTGGCGGTGTCGCAGGCGTGCAGCGCGAGCACGACATCGGGACGCTCGGGAAGCACGACCTCGCCGATCGAGCTCGCGACGAACGATGCGTCGACGCCGAGCTCTCGGGCGATCCCGTCGTTGTGGCGCCGTGACTCGTCGCGCTGGTCGACACCGGTCAGGTGCACCGGGAGCCCGCGTACCCGGGTCAGGAACCGCTCCGTGACGAAGGTGAGGTAGGCGTTGCCACAGCCCAGGTCGACGATCCGCAGCGGCTCCTCGGGTGCCGGCGTCCGCAGGCGGCCCTTGCCCAGGGCGTCGGCGATCGAGGCGTCCAGGATGCGGAGGAACTCCTCGACCTGGCGGTACTTGGCCTGCCGGCTCGGCTTCATCCGCCCTTGCTGGTCGCTGAGCCCGAGTGCCCGGAAGACCGGGTCGTCCTCGGGCAGCAGGCGGCGCTTGTCGCGGTCGTGGTCACGTTCGGGCTCGGTGCGCTGCGCGCGGGTGTGCACGACCGCCTCGAGCCTCTTGGTGACCCGGAGCTGGTGGGTCTCGGTCGTGGTGTCCACGTGCCAGCTGCCGAACGGCTGGTCGAGCAGGTCGTCCACCGCGTGCCGGGCCGCGTCGCCGACCTCGTGGTTGTGCGTGTGCGCCTGGGTCTGGTCGTACGTCGTGACCTGGAGGTGCCGGCCGGACCTGAGGTCGACGTACCGCAGCTCGGCGCGCCGCCACGGCGGGTCGGTGCCCCGTAGCCGACCGGACGCGACGGCACGCACCAGCGTCTCGTCGTCGAGGAGGTGCGCCCGCATCCGGGCCAGCGCGCGCGGGAGCGGCTCGCTCATCGTCTGACCACCGACGCGATCACCACGATGAGCAGCAGACCGGCCAGGGCGAGCGGGATCACGAGACGCCGGTGCCGGGGATTCACCCCCCGAGTCTAGGGAGGAGCCCTAGCCCGAGCGGTCGGAGGCCAGGGCCGCGCGGACCACGTCGAGCACCTCGACCCGGCCGGTCCCGATGTCGACCAGCGGCACCCAGGCGACGGCATCGGTGGTGCCGTCGACCTCGGCCACGCGGGGCGGCGCGTCGCCGGTGAGCTCGGCCCGGAACACCAGGTGGATCCCGTGGAAGTCCTCGAAGCGGCCCGACGGGGCCGTACCCCCGAAGTGGAGGTCGTGCACGTCGAGCAGGTCACCCACGCGGCACTCGACGCCGCACTCCTCCCGCACCTCGCGGACCAGCGCGTCGCGAGGCGACTCGCCGTGGTCGAGCCCACCCCCGGGCAGCGTCCACGAGCCGGTGTGGAAGCCGCGCGGCGAGATGCGCGTGAGCAGCACGTCGTCGGCCCGGCGGATCAGCGCGTAGACGCCGACGCGCTGCCGCCGGAACGGCTGATGGTCCTCGAGCGCCTCGAGCACGATGTCGGTGACGGGGAGCCCACCCGAGCGCACGTCCGCGACCGGATGCCAGGCGACGGCCACGGTCGAGCCACCGACCTCGAGCACCCGCGGGTCGGGAGCGTCGGCGGGCACCCACGCGTCGTACACGATGCGGAGCGCCTGGTAGTCCCAGCGGCGACCCTGCCGCCACATCGACGGCAGGTGGGCGCTGTAGACGCGCGCGGTGTCACCCACCTCGGCGTCGAGACCGGTCTCCTCGCGGATCTCACGGATCAGCGCGTCCCGGGGGTTCTCGCCGTGGTCGACGCCGCCGCCGGGGAGGTGCCACTTCTCGTCGGAGGAGATGCGGCTGGCCAGCCGGGTGAGCAGGATCCGGTCGTCCCGCAGGATCAGGGCGTACGACGCGACGCGCTGCAGCTTCGGCAGGGGCTGGGGCATGGCGCGTCTTCCTCGGAGTGGGACGGCCACATCCTGTCAGGCGAACGGTGGTCGGGCCTCTCGGGCGTGTGAGTGTCGACCCGCCCACCGCCACACGCGGGCGGCCCGGTCGCGGTCGTCGTCGGTGACGAGGTTGCCCATCCACCGCAGGGCGAGGTTCATCATCCAGTCGGAGCGCATGCCGGCCGGACCGATCGCCGCCAGCACGCGTGGCACGGTGACGAGCCCGGCCAGCCGCCGCGCGATCGAGAACGACTCGCCGTAGTGGTGCGTCAGGGTGGCCGGCCACGCGGTCGCCAGGTCGGCGTCGTCGGCGAGCAGCTCGGCGACGAGCCGGCCGCCCTCCACGCCGTAGTCGATGCCCTCGCCGTTGAGCGGGTTCACGCAGGCGGCGGCGTCACCGACCAGGGCCCAGTTGGGGCCCGAGACGTTGGTCACGGCACCACCCATCGGCAGCAGGGCGCTCGCCGGCGCACGCAGCTCGTCGCCCAGCCCGAAGACGGGCCGCTGCTGGTCGGCGTACGACGCCATCAGCTGCCTGATCTGGAGGTCGGCCGGGCGCTTCGCGGTGGCCAGGGTGCCGACGCCGAGGTTCACCTCGCCGGTGCCGAGCGGGAAGATCCAGCCGTAGCCGGACAGCACCTCGCCGCGGTCGCCGCGCAGCTCGAGGTGGGAGCTGATCCAGGGGTCGTCGGACCTGGTCGAGGTCACGTAGGAGCGCCCGGCAACGCCGTACACCGTGTCGCGGTGCCACTGGCGCCCGAGGACCTTGCCCAACGGCGAGCGGACGCCATCGGCCACGATCACCCGCCGGCAGGCGACCTCGACGGTCTCGTCCCCGCGCCGGAGGAGGACGGAGGAGACCCGGCCGCCGTCTCGCCGTACGTCTACCGCGCGGACGCCGTCGAGGGCGCGGGCGCCGGCCTTGATGGCCGTCGTGCGGAGGTGGTCGTCGAGCTCGGTGCGGGCGACCGCGCTGCCCCAGTCGGGAAGCGAGCCGCCGGGCCAGGGCAGGAGGAGCGTCTGGCCGAAGCCGTGCGCCCGGAGGCCGTGGTTGACCGTGTGGGCCCGGAGCCAGTCGCCGAGGCCCAGCCGCTCGAGCTCGCCGATCGCGCGCGGGGTCAGACCGTCACCGCAGGTCTTGTCGCGCGGGAAGACGGCGGCGTCGGTGAGCAGCACGTCCATGCCGAGCCGCGCCGCCCAGGCGGCGGCGGCCGAGCCCGCGGGCCCGGAGCCGACCACGAGGACGTCGGTCTCCTCCCGCTCGGTCATGCCGCGATTCTCTCAGGATCCCCCGCCCTCCCCGAATCGAGACCCGGCCGTGCGGGAACCTCCACTCAGACGCTGATCGCGGCCGGGAGCCCGTCGGAGAACGTCTCGGGCGGGTCGGGCAGCGACTCCGCCACCCCCGAGGCCACCCGGGCGGCGGTCCAGGCTGCCGCGCAGGCGTCGAGCAGGTCGTCGGCGGCGTACCCCTGCCCACGGACGTACGGTGGTGGCTCGATGCCGACGGTCCGCAGAGCCGCCGCGCGACTGCTCTGTCCGGCCACCGTCCGCTTC
>JBAUWD010000286.1:0-5941 GCA_049583575.1 Nocardioides sp. | reverse complement strand
CGTCCGGGCCCGGGGAGCGTCGGCGAGACGCGCGACGATCGGGAGCAGGAAGGCGTAGGTCTTGCCCGAGCCGGTACGCCCGCGCCCGAGCACGTCGCGCCCGGCGAGGGCGTCCGGCAGGGTCGCGGCCTGGATCGGGGTCGGGGTGTCGATGCCCTGACGGGCGAGGACGGTGGACAGACGTGCGGGCACGCCGAGCGTTGCGAAGGAGGTCAAAGGGAGAGCGCTATCTGTGCGGTGCCTCGCCGACAGCCGGGATCCGAAAGGGTTTCGGGCGGCTACGCACGGAGCAGGGCAACGAGTTCGAGGCCCCGGCTGCTACGACGTGCGGACAGCTCGCGGCGAGAGTTCGACGAGCTGATGCCGTCAGCGTATCGGAGGTGCGGCGCCGTACCCGAATCCTCGACGGCCTGCGACGATGCGCCCGTGGAGACGTCCCGAGACGAGACCAGCCGGCTGCTGCAGCAGATCGCCCGGATCGACCCGCGGATCCGGTCCGTGAGCGCGGTCAACCCGCACGCCGAGGCGGAGGCCGAGACGCTCGACCGAGAGGCCGCCGCGGGGCGACGGCGTTCGCCGCTGCACGGGCAGGCGGTGCTGGTCAAGGACAACATCGACACCGCGGGCCTCGCCAGCACCGCCGGGTCCCTGGCGCTCGCGGACGAGCCGCCGTCGGCCGACGCCCCGCTGGTACGACGCCTCCGCGACGCCGGCCTGGTCGTGCTGGGCAAGACCAACCTCAGCGAGTGGGCGAACATCCGCGACGAGCACTCGATCTCGGGCTGGAGCGCCCACGGCGGCCTGACCCGCAACCCCTACGCCCTCAACCGCACGGCCTGGGGCTCGAGCTCCGGCAGCGGTGCCGCCATCGGCGCGCGCCTTGCGCCGTACGCCATCGGCACCGAGACGAACGGCTCGATCACCGCCCCGTCCGCCGCCTGCGGCTGCGTCGGGATGAAGCCCACCGTCGGCCTGGTCCCGACCGACGGCGTCGTGCCGATCTCGTGGACCCAGGACGCCCCGGGGCCGATGACGCTGACCGTCGCCGAGAACGCCGCGCTGCTCGACGTGATCGCGGGTACCGACACCGCGGACGCAGTGGGAGCGGGCGTGCGCGGACGGCGGATCGGGGTCCCTCGCGACCTCTGGGGCTTCAGCCGCGCCGCCGACGCGGCGGCGGAGCGCGCGCTGTCGATGCTGTCCGAGGCCGGCGCCGAGATCGTCGACGGCCTCGCGCTCCCGGCGCTGAAGGAGGTCGACGACGACCACGTGATCGACCTGATGCTGGTCGAGCTCGTGCACGGCCTGGCGTCGTACCTGGAGCGGCGCGGCGCCTCGGTGCGCACCCTCGCCGACGTCGTGGAGTTCAACCGCGCGCACGCGAGCGAGGAGCTGGAGTGGTTCGGGCAGTCGTTGTTCGAGCGGGCGCTGACCCTGGACGGGCCGTCGTCGCAGCACTACCTCGACGCCGTCGAGAGCTGTGCCGCTGCCGGCCCGGCCGAGCTCGACCGGACGCTGTCCGCACACGAGCTGGACGCCCTGCTCGCGCCGTCGATGGCGCCGGCCCCGCCGATCGACGTCGTCAACGGCGACCCCCACACCGGCAGCGTGAGTGACTCGAGCGCGCTGGCCGGCGCGCCCATCCTGACCGTGCCGGTCGAGCTCGCCCACGGTCTGCCGGTGGCGGTCAGCGTGTGGGGGGCGCGCGGGAGCGAGAAGCCGCTCTACGCGATCGGCCGGGCGGTCGAGCAGGCGCGGGACGCGTCGACGGGTCCGCTGCCGGCTCCGACGTACCACGAGGTGCTCTGACCCGCCGGCCGATCTGGGACGGGTGGGACGGCAAGGCTCCGCTCGGCCAGGTCCGCGACGCGGTCGCGGCCGACGCCGCCTTCCTCGAGCTGCTCGACACCCTCTCCCCCACTGAGAGGGACGAGTGGCGGCTGGACCTGTTCGGCGAGGTCCGGGACCTGGCCGACCTGCTCCGGCTGCGCAGCAGCGAGCTCGTGCTGCACACCTGGGACATCAGCGTGACCTTCGACCCCGGCGCGACCCTGCCCGAGCCGCGGCTCGAGCTCGTCGTCGGCAATCTGCTCATCGCGCGCTACACCGGCCAGAGGCGGGACGAGCACTTCTCGGTCGAGGTCCGTACGACGGCTCGCGAGCACGCCTGCCACGTCGAACTGGGCCCCCGGTGGCGCAGCGCTGTCGCCGTCCGGTGACGACACCGCGGCGACCGCGGAGCTGACGTTGCCGACGGAGGCGTTCGTGCGCCTGGTCTACGGCCGGCTCGACCCCGGCCACACCCCGGCCTCGGTGGTGGCCACCGGGGTGGACCTCGACACGCTCCGGGCGACGTTCCCCGGCTTGTGACCCTGCGCCCCGTTCAGCGGACGCCTACCGTCCGGAATCCCACCTATCGTGACCGCATGACGACTGACGACGAGACCCCCACGTGGGTGCCTCTGCCCTGGGAGCCACCGCTCGCCGGGACCGAGGTCGAGCAGATCCTCGGCGCCCTCGACCGGCTGCGCACCACCTTCCGGTGGAAGGCCGGCGGGTTGGACCACGCCGGCCTGACCACCCGGATCGGCACCGCGTCGACGCTCACCCTCGGTGGACTGCTCAAGCATCTGGCCGCCAACGAGGACCACATGTCCAACGTCAAGCTCCTGGGCAAGCCGATCGGCGATCCCTGGAACGAGCGCGACTGGGACGAGGACGAGGACTGGGAGATCACCTCCGCTGCCGACGACAGCCCCGAGCACCTCTACGCGCTGTACGACGGTGCGGTCGAGCGGAGCCGGGCCCGCTTCGACGCGTTCCTGGCCGAGCACGGGCTGGACGGCGCGGCGCAGGTCAGCGGACCCGACGGCACCCACGCGAGTGCGCGACGATTGCTGCTCGACCTGATCGAGGAGTACGGCCGCCACACCGGCCACGCCGACCTGCTCCGCGAGCAGGTCGACGGGGTCGTGGGCGAGGATCCGCCGGACGACTGGAGGCCCTAGCCGGGCGTCAGCCGCACATGCGCCCGGCAGGGCACGTGCGACGTGCTGGGCTCAGGCGGCCTCGGCCAGTCGACGGTTCTCCTGGGCCATCCTGGCCTGCAGCGCACGGCGTACCTTCGGGCCGCCGGTGGTCATCTGGTAGAGCCGCTTGAGCTGGCCGGGCAGGTTGCGCCGGTTGGTCTGGTCCAGCCACCCGTTGGGCAGCGACAGCCGGACCACCTTGTGCCACGCGGAGTAGACCTGCTGCGGGAAGGGCCGGGCGCAGTAGTCGAGACCGTACCGGTCGAACAGGTCCTTCACCCTCGGCGCGATCTCGCCGTAGCGGTTGGACGGCAGGTCGGGGAACAGGTGGTGCTCGATCTGGTGCGACAGGTTGCCGGTCATGATGTGCATCAGCTTGGAGCCGGAGATGTTGGCCGACCCGAGCATCTGCCGGACGTACCACTCGGGCTTGGTCTCACCGTCGATCGATCGCTTCTCGAACGTCTGGACACCCTCGGGGAAGTGGCCGCACATGATCACCGAGTGCGACCAGAGGTTGCGCACGGTGTTGGCGGTGAAGTTGGCGACCATCGTGGTGAGGAACGAGCCGGTCGCCAGCGAGAGGGCCGGGTGTACGACGTAGTCCTTGGTGACCTGGCGGCGGATCTTCGCCCGCACGGCCTTGAACTCCGCCTTGAACTTGGGGTCCTTGGTCCGACCGCGTGCGACCGCGCCGCGGAACTCCAGGTCGTAGGCGGCGATGCCGTACTCGAAGAAGAGGGCGTTGACGAAGTTCCACAGCGGCTGGCCCAGGTGCATCGGGTGCCACGGCTGGTCCTCGTCGACGCGCATGATGCCGTACCCGAGGTCGTTGTCCTTGCCGATCACGTTGGTGAAGTTGTGGTGCAGCTCGTTGTGCGCGTGCTTCCACTGGGAGGCAGGGGTCGCGGAGTCCCACTCCCAGGTGGTCGAGTGGATCTTCGGGTCCCGCATCCAGTCCCACTGGCCGTGCAGGATGTTGTGCCCGATCTCCATGTTCTCCAGGATCTTGGCGACGCTCAGGCCGGCGGTGCCGACGAGCCACGCCGGCGGGAAGAGGCTGGCCAGGAGGACGACGCGGCTGCCCAGCTCGATCGACCGCTGGGTCTTGATCACCTTGCGGATGTAGCGCGCGTCGGACTCACCGCGGCTGTCGATGACCGACTGCCGGATGTCGTCGAGCTCCTTGGCGATCAGCTCCAGGTCCTCGGGCGTGAGGTGCGCGATCGGGTTGACCTGGCCGAGAGCCGGCTTCTTCTGGATCGTGGTCATCTGGTTCTCCTCTGCGGTGATCCGCTGGTCTCGGCAGGCTCGACCGACAGGTCGCGGACGGGGGTCAATGGTCGAGGTGGCACGGTCCTGCGGCCGCGTTGATGCAGGTCTGGATGGGGACGCCGTCGGAGCCGGTCTCTCCGGGTACGGCGCTGGTCAGCTCGCCGGTGCGCAGGTCGCGGACGACCCCTTCGCGCATCGGCAGCACGCACTGGTAGCAGATGCCCATCCGGCACCCGCTCGGCATCAGGACGCCGGCGTCCTCGGCCTGCTCGAGGATCGGCCGGGCACCGTCGCACGCCACGAGCACACCGGTCTTGTCGAAGGCGACCGTGCCGCCCTCGCCGGCCACCACGGTCGAGACCCGGAACTGCTCGGTGTACAGCGGCAGTCCGCGCTCCTCGTGGTGGGCGGCCAGCGCGTCGAGCAGCCCACCGGGGCCGCACGCGAACGTCGTACGGTCGGCGAGGTCGGGCACCAGCCGCTCGAGGTCGGCGAGGTCGAGGACGCCGTGCTCGTCGTCGTACCTCGCGACCAGCCGGATGCAGCCCGCCGCGTCGAGCGCCTTGAGGTCGTGCAGGAAGATCGAGTCGGGCTCGCTCGGCGCGACGTGCACGACGGTGATGTCGTACGGCGCACTGCGGGCGAGGTGGACCACGCCGCTGTCGGTGACGGGGAAGAGGTTGCGCAGCATCCCGATCACCGGCGTGATGCCGGAGCCCGCCGTGACGAAGAGCAGCCGGCCACCGCCCGTCGGCAGGACGAACTCACCGGCGGCCTGCTCGAGGTGGATCAGCGTGCCGGGCCGGGTCCTGCGGACGATGTAGTTGCTGACCTTGCCGTCGGGCACCGCCTTGACCGTGATCGAGATGCGGCCGTCGGCGCGCGGGCCGTGGGTCAGCGAGTAGGCCCGCCAGTTGCGGACGCCGTCGACGTCGATGCCGATGCGGGTGTACTGGCCGGGCACGTGGCCCTTCCAGTCGGCACCGGGCCGGATCACCAGGGTCGCGGCGTCGGCGGTCTCGGGGTGGACCGACTCGATGCGGCCCCGCAGCTCGGCGCCCTGACGGAGCGGCGCGAACAGATCGAGGAAGTCCGCCGGCACGAGCGGCGTGGTGGCCGCCTCGGCGAGCTTGAGCGCGCGGCTGCGCCAGGCGCGGACCGGCTCGACCGTCGTGCTCATACCCTCAGGATGTCCTACTCTCCTGCACTATTCCTGACCATCGAGCGTGAATCGACGGCTCATTTATTGTTCGTATGGAACAATCGCAGTCATGTCCTCCGTGGAGCTCTCCGGTCCCCGCCTGACCCTCGACCCCCGGCTCGTCGACCTGCTGCGACGCCGGCTCCCCGAGGTCGCGACGCACACCATCGCCGCGGTCACCGACGAGGTCCCGTCGTACGCCGGTGCGTTCGGCGGTCCGATGGGCGACAACATCGAGAACGCCGTGCAGATGGCGCTCGCCGGCTTCCTCCGGGTCGCCGCTCGCGGACGCACCGCCGACGCCGGTACGCCGCTGTCCCCCGCGCTCGAGGGAGCGTATGCGCTGGGCCGCGGCGAGGCGCGCAGCGGACGCAGCGCCGACGCGCTGTTGTCGGCGTACCGCGTCGGCGCCAGGGTGGCCTGGCGCGAGCTGTCC
>JBAUWD010000285.1:0-11425 GCA_049583575.1 Nocardioides sp. | reverse complement strand
GTCACGACGTGGGACTCGCGCGCGGTCGGCAGCGGGGCGTCGGGATCGCCGCCCTGGGCCGCGACCATGGCGCGCCAGGAGTCCATGGCCGAGCCGTCGGCCAGCTTCTCCGCCGGGTCGACGTCGGCGCGGCCGGCACCCGCGAGCATCTCCCGAGCCAGCGCGAGGGTCAGCTCGACGACGTCGGCGGGTCCGCCGCCGGCGAGCACGTCGAGCGACTCCGCGACCTCGATCGCGTTGCCCGCCGTGTGTCCGAGCGGGGTGGACATGTCGGTCAGCAGGGCGACGGTGTGCACCCCGGCGTCCTGGCCCAGGGCGACCATCGTGGTGGCCAGCTCGCGGGCGTCGTCCACGGTGTGCATGAAGGCGCCGGTGCCGACCTTCACGTCGAGGACCAGCGATCCGGTGCCCTCCGCGATCTTCTTGGACATGATCGACGACGCGATCAGCGGGATGGCGGGCACCGTCCCGGTGACGTCGCGCAGGGCGTAGAGCTTCTTGTCCGCCGGCGCCAGGCCGTCGCCCGCGGCACACACCACCGCCCCGACCGACTCGAGCTGGGAGAGCATCTCGTCGTTGGACAGCGCTGCCCGCCAGCCGGGGATCGACTCCAGCTTGTCGAGGGTCCCGCCGGTGTGGCCGAGCCCGCGCCCGCTCAGCTGCGGTACGGCGACACCGCAGGCCGCGACCAGGGGTGCCAGCGGCAGCGTGATCTTGTCGCCCACGCCACCCGTCGAGTGCTTGTCCGCGGTCGGCCGCGAGAGTGACGAGAAGTCCATCCGCTCCCCCGTCGCGATCATCGCGGCGGTCCAGCGGCCGATCTCGCGTCGCGTCATGCCGTTCAGCAGGATCGCCATCGCCAGCGCGGACATCTGCTCGTCGGCCACCTGGCCACGCGTGTAGGCGTCGATCACCCAGTCGATCTGACTGTCGGTGAGCTCTCCGCCGTCGCGCTTGGCGCCGATCACCTCGACCGCGTCATGAGCCAGGTCACGCTCCATCCACGACCTCCAGGTCCTCCGGGCCGAACGCGTCCGGGAGCACCTCGGACATCCGCCGCACGCCGCGCGCGGTCAGCAGCTGCAGGTCGGCACCGCCGTGCTCCCAGAGCAGCTGGCGACACCGGCCGCAGGGCATGATCACGGCACCGGTGCCGTTGACGCACACGACGTGCGTCAGCCTCCCCCCGCCCGTGGCGTGGAGCGAGCTGACGACGCCACACTCGGCGCAGAGCACCACGCCGTACGCCGCGTTCTCGACATTGCAGCCGACCAGGACGCGCCCGTCGTCGGCCACGCCGGCCGCACCCACCGGGTAGTGCGAGTACGGCGCGTAGGCATGCCGCGACACCGCGACGGCCCGGGCGCGCAACGCCTCCCAGTCGAAGGAGTCCGGCACCGTCACTCCTTCACGTACGGCTCGCCGTCGGCCGCCGGAGCGCGGACCTTGCCGACCAGACCCGCCACGGCCAGGATCGTGGCGAGGTAGGGCACCATCGCCACGACGTTCGAGGGGATCGACGGCGCGTTGATCGAGAGCGTGACCTGCATGGCCGAGGCGAAGCCGAACAGCAGCGCAGCCGCGACCGCCCCGCGCGGGCTCCACCGTCCGAAGATCAGCGCCGCCAGGGCGATGAACCCTTGGCCGGAGGTGATGTTCTTCTGGAACTGGCCGACCGAGAAGATGAAGTAGGACCCGCCGAGGCCCGCGATGGCGCCGCCGATGATCACGTTGCGGTAGCGCATCGCGAGCACGTTGATGCCCACCGTGTCGGCGGCCTTGGGGTGCTCGCCGACCGCCCGGGTGCGCAGGCCCCAGCGGGTGCGGAACAACCAGATGTCGACCGCGATGATCAGCACGTAGGTGACGTAGACGATCGAGTAGGTGTCGAACAGGAGCGGCCCGATCACCGGGATGCCGCCGATCACCGGGATCTTGTGCGGCTCCATCAGCGGGGTCGAGTTGAGCGAGTCGGTGTGCGGCTGCATGAACACGTCGTACAGGAACCCGGTCAGGCCGGCCGCGAACACGTTCAGCACGACTCCGAGCACCACCTGGTTGACCAGGTAGCGGATCGCGAAGACCGCCAGCATCGAGGCGATGAGGGCTCCCGCCAGCGCTCCGGCGAGCATGCCGGCCGTGATCCCGACCAGGGACCCGATCAGGGCGCTGGCCCACGCCCCGGCCAGCATCTGGCCCTCGATCGCGACGTTGATCACCGCCGACCGCTCGCACATCACGCCGCACAGCGCGCCGAGGATCAGCGGCACCGCGAGGTTGATCGAGCTCGTGAGCAGACCGACGACGTCGACGACGGAGAACGAGCTGGCCGAGCCCAGCCAGCAGATCAACGCCAGCACGAACAGGAAGATCCCGCATCCCATGTAGAGCCCGAACCAGCGGCGGCGCGGTACGACGAGCCAGACCAGACCGAGCAGCACGGCGAGCACCCCCGCGACCCAGGCCACGGGTGCGGCGGGCACGGAGAGGTGCGGAGCGCTGGTGTCGCTGATGGCGCCGAACCGGATGTTGGCGTCCTGGTGGTGGTGTCCGTTGGTCCCGAAGACCCAGATCGTGACGAGTCCGAGCAGGACCAGCGTCACGCCGGCGCCGATGCGCTGGGCCCGCGAGACGGGCGCGCGGGTGACGACGTGCTCGACGATGAGCTCGCCGGGGGTCCCGACCACGGTGGCCATCAGCCGTTCCATCCCTTCGCCAGCTGACCGCCGCCGACGCCGGCGGCCGTGCCCTTGACCCGCCAGATCGCCCGGACCAGCATCGGCGCCGCGATGAACATCACGATCAGTGCCTGGATGACCTGCACGAGGTCGATCGGGGTGCCGGTGGCCGACTGCATCTGGGTACCGCCGGCATGGAGGGCTCCGAACAGGAGGCCGGCGCCGACGATCCCCGTCGCGTTGGCGCGCCCGAGCAGGGCCACCGTGATGCCGTCGAAGCCGATGCCGGCGTCGATGTCGCCGGTGATCCGGCTGTTGGTGCCCAGGATCTGGCTGACCCCGGCCAGGCCGCACAGAGCACCCGCGATCAGCATCACCACGACGTAGCTGTTCTCGACGCTCATGCCCGCGGTGCGCGAGGCGAACTGGTTGGCGCCGACCGCCCGCAGCCGGAACCCCAGGGTGCTGCGGGTCAGCAGCCAGTTGACGAACCACGCGGCGAGCAGCGCCAGGATCAGGCCGCTGTGCACGCGGACGCTGTCACCGAGGAGCGGCGGAAGCTGGGCGCTCCCCTTCACCTGGTAGGAGATCGCCTGGCCGGAGCCGGACTGCTGGAAGCCCTTGGCGGTCAACAGGTAGGCGAGGAAGAAGAAGGCGACGTAGTTGAGCATGATCGTGCTGATCACCTCGTGGGCGCCGGTCTTGGCCTTCAGCAGGCCCGCGAGTCCTCCCCACAGGGCGCCGCCCAGCATCCCGGCCAGGATCCCGAGCAGGAGGTGCAGGCCGGGTGGGAGGTCCCAGTGGAAGCCGACGAACCCGGCGAAGACCGCGCCCATGATGACCTGGCCCTGGCCGCCGATGTTGAACAACCCGGCCCGGAAGGCCAGTCCCACCGCCAGGCCGCTCAGGATCAGCGGCGTGGCATTGGTCAGCGTCTCCGAGATCGGCCCGACGTAGCCGGCCAGCGTGCCGTCGGAGGCGGTGTTCGGGTTGAAGATCGCGCCCTGGAAGAGCGCGACGTACCCGTGCCAGATGGCGGCGAACCCGTAGTGGAAGGTGTCCCAGGGATACTGGAAGAAGTAGTGGCTCGCGTCCTGCGTGCGCGGGTCCGCGACCGCGATCAGGATCCCGCCGATGACCATCGCGGTGACGAAGGCGAGGAGAGTCACCACCAGTGAGCTGGCCCGGGCGTACCTCGCCAAGAAGCCGTGTGGCGGACTCTCCGGTTCGTCCGGTGCGGCCACGGCCGCCCGCGGATCGGCCGCCGGGTCGACGCTCTGGTCGCTCACGACGCCTCCTCGTGCTCGGGGACCTGCCCGGCCATCAGCAGCCCGATCTCCTCCGGGCTGGCGCCGCTCGACGTCTCGCCGATGATCCTGCCGCGGTACATCACGCCGATCCGGTCAGCCAGACCGAGCACCTCGTCGAGCTCGGTGGAGATCACGATCACGGCGGCCCCCTGGTCGCGCTCGGCGACGATCCGGCGGTGGACGAACTCCATCGAGCCGACGTCGAGTCCGCGTGTGGGCTGCGCGACGATCAGCAGCTTCAGCGGCCGCGACAGTTCTCGGGCCAGGACGACCTTCTGCTGGTTGCCGCCGGAGAGCGTGGCGGCCGTGTGCTGCACCGACCCGGTGCGGACGTCGAACTCCTCGACGCGCTCCTCCGCGTTCGCGCGGATGCGCTCGAGGTCGAGGGAGAGGCCGTGGGAGAACGGCTCTCGGTGGTAGAGGTCGAGCACGAGGTTCTCGGCGACGGTGAAGCTGCTGACCAACCCGTCGTGCAGCCGGTCCTCGGGGACGTACCCGACACCGAGCCCGATCATGGCGTCGATGCCGGCCCGGGTGACGTCTCGTCCCTCGAGGGTGACCTTCCCGGACTCGATCCGCTCCAGCCCGACCAGAGCCTCGGTGAGCTCGGTCTGGCCGTTCCCCTGGACCCCGGCCAGGGCGTAGATCTCGCCGGCGCGGACCGAGAAGGTCACGTCGTCGACGGTCACCTGGCCGGTCTGGTCGACGACCCGGAGGCTGTCGACCTCCAGGACCTGCTCGCCCGGCCGGTGGGGGGACTTCTCGATCTCGAGCGAGACCGGACGGCCCACCATCATCGAGGCGAGCTCGGCCGAGGATGCCGTGGGGCTCGCAGCGCCGACCACCTTGCCGCGGCGGATCACCGTGATCCGGTCGGCGACCGCGCGGACCTCGCGGAGCTTGTGGGTGATGAACACGATGGAGGTGCCGCCCTCCTTCAGGGACCGCATGATCTCCATCAGGTCGTCGGTCTCCTGGGGCGTGAGCACGGCCGTGGGCTCGTCGAGGATCAGCACCTTGGCGTCGCGGACCAGCGCCTTGATGATCTCGACCCGCTGCTGGACCCCGACGGGAAGGTCCTGGATCAGCGCGTCGACCGGCACCTGGAGCCCGTACCGCTCGGAGACCTCGCGCACCTCGCGCCGTGCGGCTCGCCGGTTCAGGAAGCCGAACGGCGCACGCTCGTGCCCGAGCTCGACGCTCTCGGCCACGGTGAAGACGGGGATCAGCATGAAGTGCTGGTGGACCATGCCGATGCCGGCGGCCATCGCGTCACCGGGCCCGGAGAAGGTCACCGGCCGGTCGTCGACGAGGATCTCCCCGCCGTCGGGTCGGTAGAGGCCGTACAGCACGTTCATCAAGGTGCTCTTGCCGGCGCCGTTCTCCCCCAGCAGGGCGTGGATCTCGCCGGGCTCGACGACGAGGTCGATGGCGTCGTTGGCGACCAGGTCGCCGAAGCGCTTGGTGATTCCGCGAAGCTCGAGCTTCACCAGTAGTCCTCCCTGTCAGGGACCGACCGAGCACGGCCGGCCATCATCATGACGTACGCGGCACGAACGTGCCGAGGGGGAGCACCGGCACTTCCGATGCTCCCCCCGAGGCGCCTAGCTCACGTGTCCGGTCCTACTGAGGCTGGCTCGGTGAGGTGATCTTGATCTTGCCGGAGATGATGTCCTGCTTGACCTGGTCGAGCTCGGACTTCACACCGGACGGGACCTTGCTGTCGAAGTCGTGGAACGGGGCCAGACCCGTGCCGTTGTTGTCGAGCGTGCCCACGTAGTTGCCCTTCGGGAACTTGCCCGACGCGGCCTTCGTGACGTACTCCTGGACCGAGCCGGCCAGGTTCTTGGTCACCGAGGTCAGGAAGTACTTGCAGTACTGCTTGACGCTCACGCAGCCGTCGGTGTCGACCCAGATCACGGAGAGCTGACCGCCCGACGCCGCCGCGGCGGCCGCGGACCCGACGCCCGTGCCGCCCGCCACCGGGAAGACGATGTCGGCGCCCTGCTGCTGGAACTGAGCAGTGATCTGCTTGCCCTTGTTGGCGTCGGTGAAGGAGTTCGCGAAGGTGCCGCCCTTCTGGTTGGTCTCGTCCCAGCCGAGGACCTGGACGTTCTTGCCCTTCTGCTTGTTGTAGTACTGCACGCCCTCCCAGAAGCCGTCCATGTAGATGGTGACGGGCGGGATGTTCAGGCCGCCGTACGTCGCGACCTTGCCGGTCTTGGTCATCGCCGCGGCGAGGTACCCGCCGAGGAAGCCGCCCTGGGCGGTGTTGTACTCCAGGCCGTAGACGTTCTTCAGGCCCTGGTTGCTGCTGTCGATCTCGGCGTACCTCTGCTTGGGGTTGGCCTTCGCCAGCTTGGCGACGGCCTGGTACATCAGACCGCCGACCGCGATCACCGTGTCGCAGCCCTTGTTGGTCTCGGCGGTGAGGTTGGGGACGTAGTCGTTCTGCGACGAGGACGGCACGTAGGAGATCTTGACGTTGGAGTTCGCCTGGTTGGCGGCCTGCATGCCGGCCCAGGACGACTGGTTGAACGAGTGGTCGTCCACCCCGCCGGTGTCGAGCACCATGCAGGCGCTGAGCTTGCCGCCTGCCGACTGGGTGTTCGAGCTGGTCGGTGTTGACGGGCCGCTCGATGCGGTGGAACTCGTGGGCTTGCCGCAGCCGGCGATCAGCAGCGACGCGGCACCTAGGGCCGCAACGATCTTGATGGTGTGGCGCAAGGGTGATCTCCTCGTTCGTCCCGCCCACAGGTGGGAGGGAAATGTTCGGCTCACCCTAGTGCACGCGCACCCCTGAGGTCGCCAACCCGAGCACGGCGTCCGGAGTGTTATGGATTGGTGACCAGCGCCCGTCGACCGGCCCGTCACCGACCCGTCACGGACCGGTCGCCTCCGGGTCGCCGTGCGGGGACGACGCGGCCAGGGCGACGGTCGCGAGGAGCTTGGCCGCGATGGGCGTGGCTCGCTCGTCGATGCGCAGGTTGCCCTGGTGGATGTCGTACGTCGGTCCGCCGGGCTCCCGGGTGCCGAGCCGGCCCATGGCGCCGGGGACCCGCGTGAGGTACCACGCGAAGTCCTCGCCGCCGAGGCTCTGTGAGGTGGGCGCCCGGCCCTCGTGGCCGAGCACGGCGTCGACCGCCCGGCCCAGCAGCGCCACCGAGGTGAGGTCGTTCACGACCGGCGGGACCCCGCGGACGTAGTCGACGTCGGCCCGCACGCCGTACGGCGCGACGATGTCGCGCACGTGGGCCCGGATCCGAGACTCCATGTCGCTCCAGGCGACCGAGTCGAGCATGCGGACCGTGCCCGCGAGCTCGCCGGAGTCGGGGATCACGTTGGTCGCCCGGCCGGCCTCGACCCGGCCCCACACCACGCTGACGCCGGCCCGCGGGTCGAGGCGGCGCGAGAGGACGGCCGGCAGCTCGGTGACGATCTTGGCCAGGGCGAAGGTGAGGTCCTCGGTCAGGTGGGGGCGGCTGGTGTGCCCGCCGCTGCCCGACAGCCGGATCTCCAGGCTGTCGGCGGCACCGGTGATCGGGCCCTCACGCAGCCCGACGTGACCGAGGTCGAGGGTCGGGTCGCAGTGCAGAGCGAAGACGCGCACGACCTCGTCGAGCGCGCCCACGTCGATCAGCTTCGTTGCGCCACCCGGCATCACCTCCTCCGCCGGCTGGAACAGCAGCCGCACGCGGCCTCCCAGCAGCCCCGCGGCGTGCACCTCGGAGAGCGCCAGGCCGGCGCCGAGCAGCGCCGTGGTGTGGACGTCGTGACCGCACGCGTGCGCGACGCCCGGCACCTTGCTCTGCCAGGGATCGGTGGTGGTGTCGTTGACCGGGAGTGCGTCGAGGTCGGCCCGGAGCGCCACCCGCGGCCCGGCGTCGCCGAGGTCGGCGATGAGACCCGAGTCGCCGACGCGGTTGATGCTCCAGCCCACCTGGTCGAGGTGATGGCTCACCAGGTCGGTGGTGCGGCTCTCCTGCCAGGAGAGCTCGGGGTGCGCGTGCAGGTCGCGCCGCAGGTCGACGAGGTCGTCGGCGTACTTGTCGACCACCGTCTCGACCAGCGCGAGCGCATCTTCCGTGGACATGTCCAGACGAGGTTAGTCGACCGCGTCGCCGGGCTCGGCATCGTGGGTGCCGTCGTACGCCGCGAGGATGCGGTCGGCGGCGGTGACGGCCGGCAGCTCACCGCTCAGCACCAGCTGTCGCACCTGCGCCCGCACCCGGCGTACCGCCTCGGACCGGCGCAGGCGCTGCTCGAGCTCGTCCCGCACCAGGGCCCAGGCGAAGTCGAGCTGCTGGTGTGCCCGCTTCTCCGCGAGGCCGGCGGCACCCAGCTGCTCGCGATGGGCCAGCACCTGCGCCCAGACGTCGTCGACGCCGTCGCCGGTGAGCGCGGAGCAGGTGACCACCGGCGGGGCCCAGCGTTCCCTGCCGTGCACCATCCGGAGCGCGCCGGCGAGCTCGCGGGCGGCGCCCTCGGCCTCGGTCCGCCGGTCGCCGTCCGCCTTGTTGACGGCGATCACGTCGGCGATCTCGAGGATGCCGCGCTTGATGCCCTGGAGCTGGTCCCCGGTGCGGGCCAGGGTGAGGTAGAGGAACGTGTCGACCATGCCGGCGACGGTCGTCTCGGACTGCCCGACGCCGACGGTCTCGACCAGCACCACGTCGTACGACGCGGCCTCGAGGACGAGCAGCGCCTGGCTCGTCGCGCGGGCGACACCGCCCAGGGTTCCGGCGCTGGGGCTCGCCCTGATGTAGGCCCGAGGGTCGGTGGCGAGCTCGGGCATGCGCGTCTTGTCACCCAGCACCGAGCCGCCGGTGCGCTGGCTGCTGGGGTCGACGGCGAGCACGCCGACACGGTGCCCCGCCGCCGTGAGCCGGAGGCCGAGCGTCTCGATGAACGTCGACTTGCCGACGCCCGGGACGCCGGAGATGCCGACCCGGACCGTCGGCTCCTCGGGTGTGCCGAGGGCCGCGAGGAGCTCTCGCGCCCGCACCCGGTGCTCCGGCAGGCTCGACTCGACGAGGGTGATCGCGCGGCTCACGGCCGCCCGCCGCCCGGCGCGGACCTCCTCGGCGAGCGACGTGTCCGACGACATCAGTGGTCGAGCTGCTCGCGCAGGCGGGCGAGCAGGTCGAGGGCGGAGCGCGCGATCACGGTGCCGGGCAGGAACACGGCGGCCGCCCCCATCTCCTCCAGGGACGCGACGTCGCCGGGCGGGATGACCCCGCCGATCACGACCATGATGTCGTCGCGCCCGAGCGCGGCGAGCGCCTGCTTCAGCGCCGGGAGCAGGGTGAGGTGGCCGGCGGCCAGGCTGCTGACACCGACGATGTGCACGTCGGCGTCGACCGCCTGCTGGGCGACCTCCTCGGGCGTGGAGAACAGGGGGCCCACGTCGACGTCGAAGCCCATGTCGGCGAAGGCGCTGACGATGACCTTCTGGCCACGATCGTGACCGTCCTGACCCATCTTGGCGATCAGGATCCGCGGTCTGCGGCCCTCGGCCTCCTCGAAGGCCGCGGTCTCGTCGAGCACCTGCTGGACGAGCTGGTCGCCCGCGCTCCCGGCCTCGTCCCTGAACACACCCGAGATGGTACGGATCGTCGCCCGGTGCCGGCCCCAGACCTTCTCGAGCGCTCCGCTGATCTCGCCGACCGTGGCCTTCGCGCGCGCCGCGTCGACGGCCAGCGCGAGCAGGTTGTCCCCCAGCCCGTCCGGGGCGCCGGCGGCACGGGTCAGCGCGTCCAACGACCTTCGTACGTCGTCGGCGTCCCGCTCGGCGCGCAGCCGCTCGAGCTTGGCGACCTGCTGGCGATACACGTCGTCGTTGTCGACCTTGAGCACCTCGAGGGGCTCCTCGTCGGCCAGCCGGAAGGTGTTCACCCCGATCACCGCCTGCGCACCGGAGTCGATCCGCGCCTGGGTGCGGGCGGCGGCCTCCTCGATGCGCAGCTTCGGGATGCCCTCCTCGATCGCCCTCGCCATCCCGCCGGCGTCCTCCACCTCCTGGAGGTGGGCCCACGCGCGCTGCGCGAGGTCGTGCGTGAGGCGCTCGACGTAGTAGCTGCCCGCCCAGGGGTCGATGGTCCACGTCGTCCCGCTCTCCTGCTGGAGCAGCAGCTGGGTGTTGCGCGCGATCCTCGCGCTGAAGTCGCTCGGCAGCGCGATCGCCTCGTCGAGCGCGTTGGTGTGCAGGCTCTGGGTGTGGCCCTGGGTCGCGGCCATCGCCTCGATGCAGGTGCGGCCCACGTTGTTGAACACGTCCTGGGCGGTGAGGCTCCAGCCGCTCGTCTGGCAGTGGGTGCGCAGACCGAGGCTCTTGGGGTTCTGCGCCCCGAAGCCGCGGACCAGCCTGGCCCACAGCGCGCGCGCCGCTCGCAGCTTGGCCACCTCCATGAAGAGGTTCATGCCGATCGCCCAGAAGAAGCTCAGCCGGGGCGCGAACTCGTCGATGTCGAGACCGGCGGCGATGCCGGTGCGGAGGTACTCCACGCCGTCGGCGAGCGTGTAGGCCAGCTCCAGGTCGGCGGTCGCCCCGGCCTCCTGCATGTGGTAGCCGGAGATGGAGATCGAGTTGAACCGGGGCATGTGCTCGGCGGTGTAGCTGAAGATGTCGCCGACGATCCGCATGCTCGGCGCCGGCGGGTAGATGTAGGTGTTGCGGACCATGAACTCCTTGAGGATGTCGTTCTGGATGGTCCCGGACAGCTGCTCCGGCTTGACGCCCTGCTCCTCGGCCGCAGCGATGTAGAGCGCCATGATCGGCAGCACCGCGCCGTTCATGGTCATGCTCACCGACATCTGGTCGAGCGGGATGCCGTCGAAGAGCTGGCGCGCGTCGTAGATCGAGTCGATGGCCACGCCGGCCATCCCGACGTCGCCGCGCACGCGCGGGTGGTCGGAGTCGTAGCCGCGGTGGGTGGCCAGGTCGAAGGCGACGCTCAGGCCCTTCTGTCCGGCCGCGAGGTTGCGGCGGTAGAACGCGTTGGACTCCTCGGCCGTGGAGAAGCCGGCGTACTGGCGGATCGTCCAGGGCTGGGTGGTGTACATCGTCGGGTAGGGCCCGCGGAGGTACGGCGTGAGCCCCGGCCAGGTGTCGAGCGCGTCGAGGCCCTCGAGGTCGCGCGCGGTGTAGAGGGGCTTGATCCCGATCCCCTCCGGGCTCTGCCAGATCGGGCCGTAGGAGAACCGGCCGGCCGGGCGGCCGGCCTCGCTGCTCAGCCGCAGGCCGGCGAAGCTCTCGGGCACGCTCATGACAGAGCCTTCCGGGTCCGGGTCAGGAAGGCCACCGCGTCGTCGCCCGGGCGGAACGCGTCGTCCGCCCACGGGAGCTCGTCGGTCGAGCCCGTCGAGACCACGAGCACGCGTCGTGCCCCGGCCCCCCGGAGCGCCGCCGCCGCCGCGCTGCCCCACTCGGCGTACGCC
>JBAUWD010000284.1:0-3548 GCA_049583575.1 Nocardioides sp. | reverse complement strand
AGCTGGACGCCACCGACGACGCACTGGTCTCGCCGGTGGTGGTGCAGGTGGCGCCGCGCACGGTCGGCTCGGTGCATCCGCTGCCTCGGCGCGCCGCAGGCGAGGAGGGAGTGGGCGAGCCTACGGTGGCACCGTGAGCGAAGCGAGAGCGCGCGTCGGTCCGCACCAGCAGGACGACCGCACCGTGCGCGCGAACTGCGAGCTCACCCAGGAGGCACCGTGAGCGAAGCGAGAGCGCGCGTCGCGTACGGCGTTCGCCCTGCTGCGCCGCGTGAGGTTCCCCGTCCCGGGTGGGACGGCGCCGCGCGGGGCAGTGAGGTGGTGGCTCTGGCCAGTGCCGTGGTGCTCTCGGTGGCGGCCGCCGAGATCGCGTTCGTCGGCCACCTGCGCCTGTTCTTCGACCTCTGCTTCGTGGTGATCTGCCTGGGCGCCGCCGTGATGGTGCGGCCGCGTGACTTCTTCACGGTCGGCGTGCTGCCGCCGCTGCTGATGTTCGCGACGATGACGGTCGTCGCCCTGAACGGGCCGCAGGTCATCGCGACCCGCCACGACGGCGTCGTACAGGCGGTGGTGACGGGCCTGGCCCACCACAGCATGGGGCTGTTCGCGGGCTACGCCGTCTGCCTCCTCACGCTGCTCGTGCGCCAGCGCGCGGCGACGGCACGCTGAGCCGCGTCACTCCTCCCACCGCCCGGGGTCGCCGGCGCCGCGTCGTACCACCACGGGGTAGCCCTCCGACCAGTCGACGACGGTCGTCGGCTCGGCCAGGGTCTCCCCGGCCTCGACGACGAGGTCGACGACGTGGTCGAGCTCCTCCTTGATCTCCCATCCCAGCGCGCGCGGCTCGGTCTCCCCGGGCAGGATCAGCGAGCTGGTCACCAAAGGCTCGCCGAGCTCGACGAGGAGGGCGTGGCACACCGTGTGGTCGGGGATCCGCACGCCCACGGTGCGCTTCTTGGGGTGCATCAGGCGCCGCGGCACCTCCGCGGTCGCCGGGAGGATGAACGTGTAGGGCCCGGGGGTGGCCGACCGGATCGCCCGGAACGCGCTGTTGGAGATCTGCGCGAACTGCCCGAGCTGGGCGAAGTCCGAGCACATCAGCGTGAAGTGGTGCTTGTCGTCCAGCTCGCGGATGGCCAGGATCCGCTCGCGCCCCGGCACGTTGCCCATCCGGGTGCCGAGGGCGTAGCCGGAGTCGGTGGGGTACGCGATCAGGGCGTCGTCCCGGACCGCCTCGGCCACCTGCGCGACGAGTCGCGGCTGCGGGTTGTCCGGGTGGACGTCGAGGTACCGGGCCACACGGGGAGTCTAGGAGCGACGCGCTCCCAGCCCACCCGCGGGCGGGCCGTAGCCGAGTCGCAGGCGCACGTCGTACGACGGCACGCGTGGACGTGCCCACGCCCCTGGCCGCGGTGCGGAGCTAGGCCTTGGCGGCGGCGCGCAGGTCTCGCCGGAGCTCGGGAGGCAGGGCGAAGATGAGCGACTCCTCGGCACTGTGCACGGCCTCGGCGTCGGGGTAGCCCCGCTCGGAGAGGTAGCGGAGCACGCCCTCCACCAGTGCCTCGGGCACGCTCGCGCCGGAGGTCACGCTGACCTTGTCGACGCCCTCGAGCCAGGCGTCGTCGATCTCGCCGGCGTCGTCGACGCGGTGGGCGGCCTTCGCGCCCGCCTCGAGCGCCACCTCCGCCAGGCGGACGGAGTTGGAGGAGTTCGCCGAGCCCACCACGATCACCAGGTCGGCGTCGTGGGCGATCTCCTTCACCGCGAGCTGACGGTTCTGCGTGGCGTAGCAGATGTCGTCGCTGGGCGGGTCGAGCAGCTCGGGGAACCGACGGCGGATCGCGTCGACCGTGGCCATCGTCTCGTCGACCGACAGCGTCGTCTGCGAGAGCCAGGCCACCTTCGACGGGTCGCGGACCACGATCCGCTCGACGTCGGCCGGGCCCTGCACGAGCTGGATGTGCTCCGGCGCCTCGCCCGAGGTCCCCTCGACCTCCTCGTGGCCGGCGTGGCCGATCAGGAGGATGTCGTAGTCGTCGCCGGCGAAGCGCTTCGCCTCGTGGTGGACCTTCGTGACGAGCGGGCAGGTGGCGTCGATCGTCTTGAGCCCGCGGTCCTCCGCCTCCGCGTGCACGGTCGGCGACACCCCGTGGGCGGAGAAGACGACCGTCGCGCCCCGAGGTACCTCGTCGAGCTCCTCGACGAACACGGCGCCGCGGGACTCGAGGTCGGACACGACGTGCTTGTTGTGGACGATCTGCTTGCGGACGTAGACCGGTGCGCCGTACAGGTCGAGGGCCTTCTCGACCGTGATCACGGCACGGTCGACGCCGGCGCAGTAGCCGCGCGGTGCGGCGAGCCGCACGCCCTGGGTCGGCATGCCGAGGTCCACGCTCATGTCGCCGAGTCTAGGTGGACCGCGGTCGGTGACCGAACCCGCGCGCGACCGCTGGCGGGTGCCGGCGAGGGGTTCCACCATGTGAAGGTGCCGAGACGTCACTTCACACGGTGAGCCGAGCCCGACGCGCGGTACGCCGGTGCCGCGGGGTCGGCGGAAGGCCCTACGCTCGCGGCCATGGCACTCGAGACCTCGCCGGAGGCGCCGGCACCGGTGCGGCAGATCGCCCTGGCGATCTCCGGCTGGGTCGACAGGCTGGGTGCGGTGTGGGTCGAGGGCCAGATCGCCCAGGTGAGCCGGCGACCGGGTCTCGGCACCGTCTTCATGACGATGCGCGACTCGGCGGCCGACATCTCGATGCCGGTGACGTGCGCGCGCACCCTGTTCGACAGCCTCAACCCGCCCCTCGTCGAGGGCGCGAGCGTGGTCGTCCATGCCAAGCCGGACTACTACGCCAACCGTGGCACCCTGTCGCTGGTCGCGCGCGAGATCCGGATGGTGGGCCTCGGCGAGCTGCTCGCACGGCTGGAGCGACGCCGTCAGCTCCTCGCCGCGGAGGGGCTGTTCGCGCCCGAGCTGAAGAAGCCGCTGCCCTTCCTCCCCCGCTGCGTCGGTCTCGTCACGGCCCCCGGCTCGGCCGCGGAGCGAGACGTGGTCGAGACGTCGCGCCGCCGCTGGCCCGGCGTCGAGTTCGAGACGGCGTACGCCGCGATGCAGGGCACCCGCGCCGCCACCGAGGTGATCGATGCACTCGCCCGCCTCGACCGCGACCCCCGCGTCGACGTCATCGTGGTCGCCCGCGGCGGCGGCGCGGTCGAAGACCTCCTGCCCTTCAGCGACGAGGGGCTGATCCGGGCCGTCTCGGGCACGCGCACCCCCGTGGTGTCGGCGATCGGTCACGAGCCCGACACCCCGTTGCTCGACCTGGTGGCCGACGTCCGGGCCTCGACACCGACCGACGCCGCCAAGCACGTCGTACCCGACATGGCGGAGGAGCTGCGTGGCGTCGACTGGGCCACCGCGCGCATCCGAGACCTGATGCGGCAGCTCCTCGACCGCGAGACCCGAGCTCTCGCCGACCTGCGCTCGCGGCCCGCCCTCGCCGACCCGCGCATCCTGCTCGACGCCCGCGGGGTCGAGATCGCCGACC
>JBAUWD010000283.1:0-3264 GCA_049583575.1 Nocardioides sp. | reverse complement strand
CGCACTCACCGACTACGTCGCCCGAGCGCCGCGTGACTTCCTGGCGGTGGCGACGCCGGGTGCCGGCAAGACGACCTTCGCCCTCTCGGCGGCCGCCGAGCTGCTCGGGCGGCGCATCGTCGACCGGGTCGTCGTGGTCGCGCCGACCGAGCACCTGAAGGTGCAGTGGGCCGAGGCCGGCGCCCGTGCCGGGGTGCCGCTCGACCCGGCGTACTCCGCCGGCTCGGGGCGGATCTCGTCGGACTACGTCGGCGTCGCCGTCACCTACGCCGGCGTCGCGGTCAACCCGCTGGCGATGCGCGTCCGCACCGAGCGCTTCAAGACGATGGTGATCCTCGACGAGGTGCACCATGCGGGCGACGCGCTCTCGTGGGGGGACGGCGTGCGGGAGGCTTTCGAGCCGGCGACCCGGCGGCTGGCCCTGACGGGCACGCCGTTCCGCTCGGACGTCAACCCGATCCCCTTCGTGACCTACGCGCCCGGTGCCGACGGCATCCCGCGCTCGGTGGCCGACTTCACCTACGGCTACGGGCACGCGCTGGCCGACCACGTCGTACGGCCGGTGCTCTTCATGGCCTACTCCGGCGAGCTCGCGTGGCGCACCCGGGCCGGGGACGAGATCGCCGCGCGGCTGGGCGAGCCGCTGACCAAGGACCTCACCGCCCAGGCCCTGCGCACGGCGCTCGACCCGTCGGGGGAGTGGATGCCGTCGGTGCTCGCGGCCGCCGACCGCCGGCTCACGGAGGTACGACGCCACGTGCCGGACGCCGGCGGGCTGGTGATCGCGACCGACCAGGACTCCGCCCGGGCCTACGCCAGGCTGCTCAGGAGGATCAGCGGCGAGTCACCGACCGTCGTCCTGTCCGACGAGAGGGCGGCGTCGAAGAGGATCGCCGCGTTCACCGACTCCGAGGCTCGGTGGATGGTCGCGGTGCGGATGGTGAGCGAGGGCGTCGACATCCCCCGGCTGGCCGTCGGCGTCTATGCCACGAGCACCGCCACGCCGCTCTTCTTCGCGCAGGCCGTCGGCCGGTTCGTGCGCGCGCGGGCGCGCGGCGAGACGGCGTCGATCTTCGTGCCCTCGGTGCCGCACCTGCTGGGTTTCGCGGCCGAGATGGAGCTCGAGCGCGACCACGTCCTCGGCCGGCGGATCTCCGACGAGGCCGACCTCCTGGCCGCCGAGCAGGACCTGCTCGCGCGGGCCGACGCCGACGTCGGCGCCTCCGACCAGCTCCTCGGGTCGTTCGAGCCGCTCGGCTCGCAGGCCCGCTTCGACCGGGTGGTGTACGACGGTGGCGAGTTCGGTCACGGAGGTGAGGTTCACGTCGGGTCGGAGGAGGAGATGGACTTCCTCGGCATCCCGGGGTTGCTCGACCCCGACCAGATGCGCGAGCTGCTCCACCGCCGACAGCGTTCGCGTCGTACGACGCCCGCGGCTGCCCCGGTCGAGCGACGGGTCTCGACCCACGAGCAGCTGGCGATCCTGCGTCGTGAGCTCAACGGGCTCGTGGCCGCCTGGCACCATCGCACCGGCCAGGCCCACGGCATCACCCACACCGCCCTGCGCAAGGAGCTCGGTGGCCCGGCCGCAGCGATCGCCGACGCGGAGCAGCTCCATGCCCGGATCAACCGCCTGCGCGAGTGGGCCTCCCGGCCGTCCGGCCAGGTCTGAGAAGGCGGTGCGGGTAGCTCCACCCGTTTCGGCCAGGGGCGGGTCCGGGCCAGGCAAAATCGACCCCATTCTGGCGCTGACAAGCGCCCTGTGCAGTGTCACCATGCGGTGACGCATTGTTCATCTCGCGTTCCGGAGGGGTCGTTCGACCGCGTCGCGAGGTGGAGGGGGGATGGTTCACCGTGACTGTACGTCGTCGCCGCATCGGTCTGATCGCCACGGCGCTCGCAGCGCTGACCCTGGTGAGCCCCGCGGCGTTCGCGGGCACCAGCGTGGCCCGCCCCATCACCGCGCGCGGCATCGTCCGGCCGACCACGACAGCGAGCACGCCTGCCACGACGCTGGTCGGCGCGGCCTCCGCCGACTGGGCCTGGTTCGACCAGGTGGTCGGCCCGGTGCAGATCTACCGGGTGTTCGACGGCGGGTTCCACTTCGCCACCTGGCACGCCACCAAGGCCTACAAGCAGCACCCCGACGCCACCGAGTTCGACTACTCGATCCACGTGCTGCCCCAGCGCCTGACCGACCCGTCCGACCCGATCAACGCCAAGATCCGCTCCTTCCTGGCGACCACGCCGAAGAACCTGATCATCACCGACTGGCACGAGCCCGACTACACCTACCGCCACAACCGGCAGTTCACGCCGGCGCAGTACCGCGCCGGTCTGCTCGCGCTGGCATCGATGGTGCGTGCCCAGAACGCCGTCGACGGCGGGACCCGGCGGGTCTCGCTGATCCTCATGGCCATCACGTACCGCGGGCAGTGGAACACCTCGCCGTCGGACTGGTGGCCGACCGATGCCCGCGACGGCGGACATGTCGACCTCGTCGAGGGCGACATGTACGAGCTGCCCCACAACACGCAGACCGCCTGCTGCCCGGCCGGCTACACCGACGGCATCAACTGGAAGTCGGGCGCGGCGGTGATCACCCCGGTCTACAACTTCGCCCACGCGAACAACGCGCAGTGGGCCGTCGCGGAGCTGGGCGTCCTCGAGGACATCCACAACCCGATGCGCAAGGCCAACGAGCTGGCCAGTGCGGTGAACTTCGCGACGTCCCACGGCGCGGACCACATCTCCTACTTCGACGTCGGTGGGCCGCGCGCCAACTGGCGCCTGCGGTACTCGACGCCCGTCGGCACCACGTCGATGACGTCGAACGCGGCGGTCATGTGGAAGTCGCTGGTGGCCGCGGCCGGAGGTTGACCGACGCCGTCCCGCCTCGATGCCGAACCGATTGCGTGAGGTCAGTCATCTGACTAAGGTCAGAGAATGCCGTCGAGCCAGGACGTCGACCAGGTGCGCGCCGACACCCGCACCCTGCGCAGGTTCAACCGGGCGTGGAGCCAGCGGGTCGGGGTCATGGACGAGTCGTTCCTCGGGACCGGACGGACGCTGGGGGCGTCGCGCCTGCTCTTCGAGCTGGGGACCTCCGGCGCGGCCGTCCTCGACCTCCGCCGCCGGCTCGGCCTCGACTCGGGCTATCTCAGCCGGCTGCTCCGGGGCCTGGAGGAGGAGGGCCTGGTCGAGGTGTGCCGTGATCCGGCCGACCAGCGCCGCCGCGTCGCCGTACCCACGCCGGCCGGGCTC
>JBAUWD010000282.1:0-2562 GCA_049583575.1 Nocardioides sp. | reverse complement strand
GGAAGCTCTGTGGCGACAAGGGCATGCGGATCGGCTTGGACGGCGTGCAGCTCCTGGGCGGCCACGGATTCGTCAAGGAGCACCCGGTGGAGCGGTGGTACCGCGATCTCCGGGCCGTCTCGATCATCGAGGGCGGGGTGCTGGTCTGATGCCGATCTCTCTGGACGACCCGAAGAGGCTCCGGCCCCTGCGGGACCAGGCCCACCAGGTCGCGATGAACATGCTGCGGCCGATCAGCCGCAAGTACGACCGGGCGGAGCACGCCTACCCCAAGGAGCTCGACCTGCTGGCCGCCATGATCGACGGCCTCTCGGAGTCGGGGGCGAGCTCCGGTGCCGGTGCCTCGGGGGTGCGGAGGACCGAGCACCCGGGGACCGGCGACCCGGGCGGCTCGGCGGCGGCGGTGAAGAACGGCACGAACCTCGCGTCGGTGATGTCGATCGCCGAGATGTGCTGGGGCGACGTCGGCCTCCTGCTGTCGCTGCCGCGCCAGGGCCTGGGGAACTCCGCGATCGCATCGGTGGCGGATGCCGAGCAGCAGGAGCGCTTCGGCGGTCTCTGGGCGTCGATGGCGATCACCGAGCCGGACACCGGCTCGGACTCCGCCCGCATCCGTACGACGGCACGCCTCGACGGCGACGAGTACGTGATCAACGGCGAGAAGATCTACGTCACCTCGGGCGAGCGCTCGGACGCCGTCGTGGTCTGGGCGACCCTCGACGCCTCGCTCGGTCGCGCCGCCATCAAGTCGTTCGTGGTGCCGAAGGGCACGCCCGGGATGACGGTCGAGCGGCTCGAGCACAAGCTCGGCATCCGGGCGTCCGACACGGCAGCCCTCCGGTTCGAGGACTGCCGCGTGCCCGCCGCGAACCTGCTCGGCTCGCCCGAGATCGACGCCACCCAGGGCTTCGCCGGGGCGATGGCTACGTTCGACAACACGCGGCCCCTGGTCGCGGCGATGGCCGTGGGCTGCGCCCAGGCCGCTCTCGACCTGACCCGCGACCTGCTCGAACGGGCCGGCGTGACCGCCGACCACGACCGTCCTGCTGTCGTGCAGAGTGCTGCCGCCGCGAAGCTCCTCCAGATGGAGGCCGACTGGGAGAGCGCCCGGCTGCTCATGCTGCAGGCGGCCTGGATGGCCGACAACGGGACGGCCAACGCGATGGAGGCCTCCATGGCGAAGGCCAAGGCCGGCAGGATGGCCTCCGACGTGACGCTGTCGTGCGTGGAGCTCTGCGGCTCGATCGGCTACAGCGAGGGCGAGCTGCTCGAGAAGTGGGCGCGCGACTCCAAGATCCTCGACATCTTCGAGGGCACGCAGCAGATCCAGCAGCTGATCGTCGCGCGTCGCGTGCTCGGGCTGTCCAGCGCCGAGCTGAAGTAGGGGCCGGCTGCGGTCAGCTGTTCAGGCCGGCCAGGGTGAGCACGTCGTCCGCGCCCTCGAGGCCGCGGACGCCGACGAAGACGGTGCTCACCCCGAGTGCCCGGAGCTCGGCGTACCGCTCCCGGTGCTGCTCGACCGTGCCGGCATGGGTACGGCGCGCGAAGGCCGCGGCGGACGTGCGCCCGCGCAGGCGTTCCACCTTGGTCCACGCGTCCTCGCGGTCACGCCCGACGACCGGCAGGTCGAGCACCGTGACGGCGACGTCGTCGCGGGACCGGCCTGCCGCGGCCAGGTGCCGGTCGAGGACGCCCAGCTTGCGGCGCAGCACGTCGAGGTCCGAGGGCAGGTTGCACGCGTCGCCCAGGCGGGCGGCGATGGCCAACGTGCGCAGCTCACCGTGGCCGCCGACGATCACCGGGATGTCGTGCGCCGGCCTCGGGTACGACGTCGTCTCGGGAAGCGCGACCCGCTCCCCGTCGTACCGCCTGGTGCCCGGCGCCCAGAGAGCGCGGCAGGTCTCGATCGTCGTCTCGAGCAGGTCGAGCCGCTCCGCGGGCGGCGGGAAGGGGAGTCCGTACGCCGCGTGCTCGCGCTCCCACCAGCCGGCTCCGACGCCCAGGAACGCGCGGCCGCCGGAGAGGGCGTCGAGGGTGGCCGCGGCCTTGGCGGTGATCCCCGCCGGGCGGAAGGTGGCCGGCGTGCACAGGGTGCCGAGCGCGAGGTCGGTGTCCAGCCCGGCGACCAGCCCGAGCGTGACCCACGGCTCGGGGATCGGCTGCCACGCCGTGTCGACCTGGGGGATCTGGATCAGGTGGTCCATCAGCGCGAGCCCCGCCAACCCCGCCTCGGCGGCCGCCTGCGCCATCTCGCGGACCCAGGCACCCGGCTCCGTGCCCCACGGGAACCGTGAGACCTGGAGGATCACCCGCAGCCCGTCGCTGGCGCTCCGAGTTGCGGTTTGGGACCAAACGGCGTCATTGGAACGATCAAGACTGCGGTTTGGCACCAAACGGTGGGTTTCACCGGCACCCGACACGAGCTCGATGTGGTCCCAGCCCTCGGCGGCCAGATGGTCGCGGACGGCGTCGAGGCGGCTTACCTGCTCGTTGAGGACGCCGGCGGGCACGGGCCGGTCGCGGAGGGCGTTGCGTCGTCGGCACTCATCGCCCGGCGTGTCG
>JBAUWD010000281.1:0-18789 GCA_049583575.1 Nocardioides sp. | reverse complement strand
GAGCAGCCCAGGGCCAGGGCGGTGCGGAGCTGCTCCACGGCGTCCGCCTCGCCGAGGGTCAGCGCGGTGGCGCTCCCCTCGGTCGTCGTGGCCGCCTGGACGGCGAGCTCGATCGCGCACTCCTCGTGGGCACTGGTGGTGAAGCCCGCGAACCGGCCGTCGACCGCCTGCGCGTCCTCGGTGAGCACGACCTCCCCCGAGGAGTCCACCACCCGCTTGATGCAGACCAGGACCGAGACGCCCATCAGCGCAGCCGCTCGTTGTCGGGGTCGAGCACCGGCGTGCTGTCGGCCGAGGCGACCGTCACCGGGTACCGCTCCTCCATGTACGACACGGCCAGCTCGTTGCCCACGTGGGCGTGCTCGACGGGGAGGTAGGCCATCAGCACGTGCTTGCCCAGCGAGGGCGCCGACCCGGCGCTGGTGACGTAGGGGTGGTGCCCGTGCGCGTCGGTGAGCGTCTCGCCGTCGCGGGTGAGGATCGGCTCGCCGCCGAGCATGTAGCGCTTCATGCCCGAGGCCGAGGTGTGGTCGTCGACGGTGAGCGTGCACAGGATCGCCGCGGGCGGCTGCTCGCGCTGCGCGAGGTAGGCCTCGCGTCCGACGAAGTCGGCCGCCTTGACCTTGGGTCGCTGCATGCCGGCCTCCACGATCGTCCGCTCGGCGTCGAGCTCGGCGCCGTACGCGCGGTAGCACTTCTCCAGCCGCCCGGTGGTGCCGTACACCCCGATGCCCACCGGTACGGCGCCGTGCGGACGGCCCGCGTCGAGCAGCGCCTCCCAGAGGGCCTCGGCGTCGGACATCGAGACGTAGAGCTCCCAGCCGAGCTCGCCGACGTAGGAGATCCGAGAGGCCAGCACCGGCACCGTCGCGCCGCCGCTGACCCGGACGGCGATCTCGCGGCAGGTCAGGAAGCCGAAGCCGGCGTCGCTGAGGTCGTCGTCGGTCAGCCCCTGGAGGATGTCGCGGGCGCGCGGCCCCCACAGCCCGATGGTCGAGACCTCGTCGGTGCGGTCCACCATCCGGGTCGAGCCGCCGGGCGACACCTCGGCGAGCTGGTCGCCGAACGTCTTGCGGTCGGCCATCCCGTGGGCGCCACCGGTGACGACGCGGAAGTGGTCGTCGCCGAGCCGCATCACGGTGAGGTCGGAGAGGAAGCCGCCGTGCGCGTCGAGCACGGGCGTGTAGATGACCTTCCCGACCGCCACGTCGCACTGGGCGACGCAGGTCCGCTGTACCGCGGCCAGGGCCTCGGGTCCCTCGATGTCGAAGATGCAGAAGGCGCTCAGGTCGACGACGCCCGCGGCTTCGCGCATCCGCAGGTGCTCGGCGTTGATGATCGGGCTCCACCAGCGCGAGTCCCACTCGTGCTCGCGCGGCATCACCGCGTCGCCGTACGTCTCGAGCAGGTCGGCGTTGGACTCGTACCAGAAGGGCCGCTCCCAGCCGGCCGCCTCGAAGAACTTCGCGCCGAGCTTCTTCTCCGACTCGTACATCGGCGAGAGCCGCTGCTCGCGGTCGGACTCGTACTGCTCGGCCGGGTGGATGATGCCGTACGTCTTGATGAACGACTCGGTCGTGCGCAGGCGCGTGTGCTCCCGGCGGCCCTGGTGGGCGTGGAACCGAGAGATGTCACTGTGGTGGATGTCGATCTCCGACCAGCCCTGCGTCATCTCCTCGGCCACCGCGCGGCCGACGCCCGGGCCCTCCTTGATCCAGACCGCGGCGGCGGTCCACAGACCGCGCACCTCGCTCTCGCCGAGGATCGGGTTGCCGTCGCAGGTCAGCGAGAGCAGGCCGTTGATGGCGTAGCGCATCTCCGCACCCTCGGCGCCGAGCAGCTCGGGCATCAGCTCGTAGGCCTGCTCGAGCTGCGGGTCGAAGTCGTCGGACGTGAACGGCATCTCGGTCGGCGAGAGCTTGGCCTGCTCGATCGAGGGGATGTCCTCGGGCTCGTGCAGGATCGCGCGGTGGGCGTAGGAGCCGACCTCCATGTCCGCGCCGTGCTGCCGCTCGTAGCAGAACGTGTCCATGTCGCGCACGATCGGGAACGAGATCTCGCCCTCGCGCTCGGCGAGCTGCGGGCAGGGGCCGACACTGATCATCTGGTGCACGGCCGGGGTGAGCGGGATGTGGATCCCCGCCATGTCGCCGATCTTGGGGCTCCACACCCCGCAGGCGATGACCACGGTCTCGGCGTCGATGTCGCCCTCGCTGGTGCGCACCCGGGTGATCCGGCGACCGGTCGGGGTGTCCTCCACGTCCAGCCCGACCACCTCGACGTTCGGTACGACGGTGAGCGCGCCCAGCCCCATGGCCTCCTCGCGCATGATCGTGCCCGCCCGTAGCGAGTCCACCACGCCGACCCCCGGCGTCCAGAAGGCGCCGATGAACTGGTCGGTCTCGATGAAGGGCACCTTCTCCTTGACGAACTCCGGGCTCACCAGCTCCGCCTCGATCCCCCACGCTCGGGCGCTCGACATCCGGCGGCGGAGCTCCTCCATCCGCTCCTCCGTGCGCGCGATCTCGAAGCCGCCGCTCTGGGTGAAGACGCCCATCTCCTGGTACTGGCGCACCGAGTCCAGGGTCAGATCAGTGATCTCCCGGGAGTGGTCCACGGTGAAGATGAAGTTGGAGGCGTGCCCGGTGGAGCCTCCGGGGTTGGGCAGCGGGCCCTTGTCGAGCTGCACGATGTCTCGCCAGCCGAGTCGTGCCAGGTGCTGCACCAGGCTGTTGCCGACGATGCCGGCACCGATGACGACGACGCGCGCGCTGGAGGGGACGGTGGCCATGGGCTTCCTCGATCTCTGCCGGCTGGGTGACCGGACGAACGCTCTGTTGCGTTATTCGCAACACAATGCATGATACGGAACGAATCTAGAATCGCCCGCACCCGGCCGGGGTGTCAACCCGGCCGGGTGGGCGAAGGACGTCGCGGACCGACTCTCAGGCCGAGGTCAGGTCCCCTGCAGCCACTGGTCGACCAGGGACTGGTTCGCGGCGATCCACTTGTCGGCCGCCGCCGGACCGGCCATGTTGTCCTTGGCGATGTACTCCGCCACCGTGTTCTGGTCGGCGTTGGTCCAGTGGAAGTTCTTGACCAGCGTGACCGCGGGCGAGCCGGAGTCGGCGAACTTCTTCGAGATGAGCTTGTTCAGGTGGTACGGCGGGTAGTCGCAGGCCACCTTCGCCGGATCCGAGTCACAGCCCGCCTTGTAGGGAGGCAGGTGCACCCGGACCAGCTTCATCTCGGAGAAGAACCACTGCGGCTCGTAGAAGTAGGCGAGCAGGCCGGTGTGGTTCTTCTCGGCCGTCCGGAAGCTCTGGATCAGGGCAGCCTCGCTGCCGCCGACCACGACCTTGTAGTTCAGGTGCAGGTTGGTCACCAGCGCCTGGTCGTTCGTCACGTAGGACGGGTCGCCGTCGAGGAGCTGACCCTTGCCACCGGACTCGGAGGTCTTGAACAGGTTGGCGTACTTGTTCAGGTTCTTCCAGTTGGTGATGTCCGGGTACTTCTGGGCCATCCACGGCGGGACGTACCAGCCGATGATCCCCTCGTTGCCGGTCATGCCGGCGTCCTCGACCACGTGCTGCTGGGTGATGTACTTCTTCACCAGGTCGTCGTGGCCCCAGTTCTCCAGGATCGTGTCGACGGTGCCGTTCGCCATCGCGTTCCAGCTGGGCTGCTCCGCGAGCTTGACGTACTTCACGTTGCAGCCGAGCTTGGTCTTGGCCACCTCACCCACGACGTACGCGTCGGCGTAGTAGCCGGTCCACGCGTTCATCGCGATGTTGAGGTTGCCGCAGGTCTTGCCGCTGCCTGAGGTGGTCTTGGAGATGTTGCCGCCGCCGCAGGCACTCAGACCGAGTGCCAATGCGGCTGCGAGACTGATCCAGCCACCCAGCCGGAGGTGTCGTCGTGCCATGCGTCCTTCTTTCCCTTGGTCCTCCCGCCGAGCGGCGGGTGGGTCTTGTTGTTGTCGGTCGCCTCAGGTGCGACCCCGTACGGCGGCGGCCCGCCCGATGCGGTCGATCATGATGCCCAGCGCCGTCACCGCGATGCCCGCCGCCAAGCCCTTGCCGAAGAGGTTGTCCTGGGAGAAGCCCGAGATCACCAGGTAACCGAGGCCGCCGGCGCCGACCATGCCGCCGATGACCACCATCGACAGCACGTACAGCAGCCCCTGGTTGGCCGCCAGCGCGATCGACGTGCGCGCCATGGGGAGCTGGACCTTGAAGATCATCTGCCACGACGTGATGCCCTGGGACCGTGCCGCCTCGATGGTGGTGGGAGAGACACCCCGGATGCCGTCGGCGACCAGCTTGATCGCGATCGGCGAGGCGTAGGCGACCGCCGCCACGATGGCGGTGAACCGGGTCGGTCCGTACAGCGCGAGCGCCGGCACCAGGTAGACGAACGACGGGAACGTCTGGAAGGCGTCCAGGATCGGCCTGATGATCGTGTCCGCCGTGCGGCTGCGTCCGATCCAGACCCCGATCAGGATCGCCAGGATCATCACCATGACCGTGGCCACCAGCGACGAGGTGAGGGTGACCATGGTGTCGTTCCACAGCCCGACGCCCAGGATGACGCCCTCGCAGACCGCCGTGATGACGAGCGGCCGCAGGCCGCCGAGGACCCAGGCGAGCACCAGGAGCACCGGCGCCATCAGCCACCACGGAGTGGTGGCGAGCAGGTCCTGAAGCGGGTTGAGGAAGCCGTAGCTCACGGCGTTCTTGAAGCCGAGGGTCGCGTTGTCGAAGTGGTCGACGATCCAGTTGCTGAACGTGTTGATCCCGTCGACGACATGCGGTCCGACGTTCCACGCCGACGGGAACTGAGCCAGGTCGAGGTAGCTGTGCGACAGATAGACGCAGACCAGTACCGGGATCAGCGTGACGACCAGCATGATGCGTCGCATCGCGTCCGACGGCCTGCGCCGCGGCGCCCGGGTGTCCTGGCTCGCCCACCGGGGCAACCGCTCGAGGACGACGTGCAACAGCATCACTCCCGGACCGGAGACCGAGGCCAGCCGGCCCTGGGCCTTGTCGCGGCGCTCGCTGGCCGCGGTCGTGGTGCGGTCGAGAACGATCGCGATGACCACGATCAGGAGGCCGGGCACCGCCGCTTGTCCGACGTTGAGGTTGGCCAGTGCCTCGAGCACGTTCGAGCCGAGTCCGGGTCCGTCGATCAGTCCGGCGATGACGGCCATGGAGAGCGCCGCGAGGGTGCACTGGTTGACGCCCACGATGATCGTACGGCGGGCCATGGGCAGCTGGACCTTGCGCAGGAGCTGGCTGCGGGTGACCCCCAACGAGCCGGCCGCCTCGATCGTGGTCGCAGAGACCGAGCGCAGCCCGTGCTCGGTGATCCGCACCAGCGGCGGGATCGCGTAGATGACGGTCAGCACGATCGCGCACGTGGGTCCGGGACCGAAGATCACGAACAGGAAGGGGATGTAGGCCAGCGCCGGCATCGTCTGCATCACGTCGAGGATCGGCGTGACGATGTTGGAGACCCACTGCCGACGGGCCATGGCGACGCCGATGGGGATCCCGATCACGACGCTCACGACCACGGCCATGATCGTCACGGTCACCATGTCGACGCTGTCCTGCCAGAAGCCCAGGATCCCGAAGAGCATGGTGCCCACGACGACCAACCCGGCCGAGCGCAGGCCCGCGACGGCGTACGCGAGCCAGCCGAAGATCGCGACCACGCCGAGCCAGCCGACCTGGGGAACCGGCCGGCCGTTCGAAGGCGTCGAGAACGTGTTCTGGAGCCACGTGTAGACGTTGTTGACGAAGGTCGAGACGTTGCCGATGACTCCGTGGAAGAACCAGTTGGTCTGTCCGGCGGCGACGATGTTGTCGCGGATGTGGTTGAACCACCTGTCCAGGCCGTTCAGCTGGGCGAACGGCCGAGCCAGCGTGTCCTTGTCGTGGAGCACGAGGTAGCCGATGCCCCAGACCACGGCGATGCCCAGGAGCAGCTGCCAGGTGTGCCGGTTCTCCGAGGGCGCCGAGCGCGGCTGCTCCTCCTTCGGCGGGGAGGCCGAGGGCAGCGTCGTCGTACCGTGCACGCTCACGAGGCGTCCTCGGCCACCACGACGCGGAGGATGTCCTCGTCGTCGACGATGCCCACGACCCGGTCGCCCTCGACGACGCGGCAGGGGCCCTGGTTGTCGAGCACGGCCCGCGCCGCCTCACGCACGATGGTGTCGGACGAAAGCGCCGGGGCGCCCTCCCCCTCGCCCGGCTTCGGGTCGCGCATCACCCAGCGCAGCGTCAGCACGTGGGACTTGGGGACGTCGGAGACGAAGTCGCGCACGTAGTCGTCCGCCGGAGCGCCCACCACCTCGTCGGGTCGGCCGACCTGGACCACCTCGCCGTCGCGCATGATCAGGATCCGGTCGCCCAGCTTGAGCGCCTCCGCGAGGTCGTGGGTGATGAAGACCATCGTCTTGCCGACCTCGTGGTGCAGCCGGATGACCTCGTTCTGCATGTCCCGGCGGATCAGGGGGTCGAGTGCGGAGAACGGCTCGTCGAAGAGCAGGACGTCCGGGTCGGAGGCCAGCGCGCGGGCCAGGCCGACGCGCTGCTGCATGCCGCCGGAGAGCTGGTCGGGGTAGGAGCGCTCGTACCCCGACAGCCCGACCAGGTCGACCATCTCCTGGGCGCGACCCCGCCGGTCGGCGCGGTCCTCGCCGCGGACCTCGAGCCCGAACCCGACGTTCTCGATCACCTGGCGGTGCGGCAGCAGACCGAAGTGCTGGAACACCATGCCGACCCGCCTGCGTCGCAGGTCGCGCAGCGCCTTCTCGTCGGCGGAGGTGACCTCGTCCGCACCGATGCGGACCGTGCCGGCCGTCGGCTCGATCAGTCGTGTGAGCATCCGCACGAGGGTGGACTTTCCGGATCCAGACAGACCCATCACCACGAAGACCTCGCCGGGAGCCACGTCGAAGGAGACGTCCTTGACGGCCATCACGCAGCCGGTCTTCTCCTGCAGGTCCTTGCGGGACAGGTCGGCGTCGGGGGTCCCGATGATCTTGTCGGCCTGGCCGCCGAAGATCTTCCACAGTCCGTCGACGCTCAGCGCCGAGTCACCGTCGGTGGCGCTGGCTGCCTGGCGGGGTTCGATGGTGGGCGCGGTCATCTGGAGACCTCCTGGGTGTCGGCCGGGTCGGCTGGGGCGACGGGGTTGCGCGGATCCCCGGGGGGAAACAGCGGGGTGTCGTCTCGAAGACGGTAGAACGGGACGTCGGCTGCGGCGAGGGGGGTGTTGCCGAGGATCAGGTCGGCGGCCTTCTCGGCGACCATCATCACGGGTGCGTAGATGTTGCCGTTGGTGACGTAGGGGAACACCGACGCGTCCACGACCCGCAGCCCCTCTGTGCCGTGCACCCGCATGGTGGCGGGGTCGACGACCGACCGGTCGTCCACACCCATCCGGGCCGTGCACGAGGGGTGCAGCGCGGTCTCGGCGTCGCGGCGGACCCAGTCCAGGATCTCGTCGTCGCTCGCCACCGACGGGCCGGGTGACAGCTCGCCGTCGTTGTACGGCGCGAAGGCCGGCTGGTCGAGGATGTCGCGAGCCACCCGGATCGCCTCCACCCACTCCCGGCGGTCGTTGGGGGTGGAGAGGTAGTTGAAGAGGATCGACGGATGCACCCGCGGGTCGGTCGAGCGGATCCGCACGTGGCCGCGGGTGTCGGCGTACATCGGGCCGACGTGCACCTGGTAGCCGTGTCCCTTGGTCGGCGACGAGCCGTCGTACCGGATCGCGACCGGCAGGAAGTGGAACATCAGGTTGGGGTAGTCGACCTCGTCGTTGCTGCGGCAGAACCCGCCGCCCTCGAAGTGGTTGGTGGCACCGAGACCCTGGCGGCGGACCAGCCAGTCGAAGGCGATCTTGGGCCGGGAGCGCCAGCGCAGCCCCGGTGCGATCGACACCGGGAGCTTCGAGGCGTACTGGATGTAGACCTCCAGGTGGTCCTGGAGGTTCTCGCCCACCCCGGCCGAGTGAGCGACGACGTCGATGCCGTGCTGCCGCAGCAGCGTCTCGTCGCCGACGCCGGACAGCTGCAGCAGCTGAGGGGTGTTGAACGCGCCGCCGCACAGGATGACCTCGCCCGCGCCGATGCTCCGCTTCCGGCGTCCCGGCAGCTCGCAGTCGATGCCGACCACGCGGGTGCCGTCGAAGCGCACCCGGGTCACCAGCGTGTTCGTGACGACGTCGAGGTTGGCGCGGTCGCGCACCGGGTGGAGGTACGCGCGGGCCGCGGAGAGACGGCGACCGCGGTGGACGTTGCGGTCGAACCTGGCGAACCCCTCCTGCCGGTACCCGTTCACGTCGTCGGTCGGCGGGTGGCCGGCCTGCTCGGTGGCCTCGAAGAAGGCGGCGAACAGCGGGTTGTCCGCGGGCCCGCGCTCCAGGACGAGCGGTCCGTCGCCACCGCGCCAGTCGTCGGCTCCGGCCAGGCAGGTCTCCATGCGCTTGAAGTAGGGCAGGCAGTGCAGGTAGTCCCACGCCTCCATGCCCGGGTCGGCGGCCCAGCGCTCGTAGTCGAGCGGGTTGCCGCGCTGGAAGATCATCCCGTTGATGCTGCTGGAGCCGCCGAGGACCTTCCCTCGTGCGTGGTAGATCGTCCGGCCGTTCATGGCGGGCTCGGGGTCGGTCTCGTACCGCCAGTCGTAGAACCGGTTGCCGATCGGGAACGGCAGCGCCGCGGGCATGTGGATGAAGGGGTCGATCCGGTAGTCGGAGCGTCCCGCCTCGATGACCAGCACCGACGTCGCGGCATCCGCGGAGAGGCGGTTGGCCAGGGCGGAGCCCGCGGAGCCTCCCCCGACGATGACCACGTCGTAGGAGTCGCGCCTGCGCGAGGTCATGCGTCCGAGCCCCCGAACCAGTGCTGCGCACCAGGGCGGATGTTGTGCCAGATGTGCTTGGTCTCGCGGTACTCCTCCAGGCCGGCCCGGCCGAGCTCGCGCCCGATCCCCGACTGCTTGTAGCCACCCCACTCCGCCTGCGCGACATAGGGGTGGTAGTCGTTGATCCAGACCGTGCCCATCCGGAGCCGGCCGGCGACGCGCTGGGCCTTGCCGGCGTCCTGGGTCCAGACCGCACCGGCGAGGCCGTAGATGCTGTCGTTGGCGACGGCGACGGCGTCGTCCTCGGTCGTGAACGTCTCGACCGTCAGCACCGGTCCGAAGGACTCGTCCTGGGTGACCGACATCGTGCTGGTGCAGCCGTCGAGGATCGTGGGCAGGTAGTAGAAACCGTCGGCCAATGCCGGGTCGTCGGGACGGCGGCCACCGCAGCGGAGTACGGCGCCCTCGGCGATGCCGGCTGCGACGTACGCCTCGACCTTGTCGCGGTGGGCGGCGCTGGTCAGGGGCCCGGTCTCGGCCTTGTCGTCGAAGGGACCGCCCAGCCGGATGGTGCCGGCCCGCGCCACCAGCTCGTCGACGAACTCGTCGTGGATGGACTCCTCGACCACCAGCCTGGCCCCCGCGGAGCAGACCTGGCCGGAGTGCAGGAAGACCGCGGTCAGCGCCAGGTCGAGAGCCGCCTCGCGGTCGGCGTCGGCGAACACGATGTTGGGGTTCTTGCCGCCGAGCTCGAGGGCGATCCTCTTCACCGTGCCGGAGGCGGCCGCCATGAGTGAGCGCCCGGTCACGAGGCCGCCGGTGAACGACACCAGGTCGACCCGCGGGTCCACCGCCAGCGGCGCCCCCGCGTCGGCGCCGGCCCCCAGCACCAGGTTGCCGACACCGGGCGGCAGACCGGCCTCCTCGAGCAGGCGCATGAGGTGGATGGCGGTGTGCGGCGTCAGCTCGCTCGGCTTGAGCACGAAGGTGTTGCCGGCAGCCAGGCAGGGCGCGACCTTCCAGGAGACCTGCAGCAGGGGGTAGTTCCAGGGGGTGATCAGCGCGCAGACGCCGACCGGCTCGTGGACGATGCGGCTGACGACGTCGGCGTTCCCGGTGTCCACGACGCGTCCGGAGTCCTCGGCCGCCACCCGCCCGTAGTGTCGGACGACGGAGACGACGTCGGCGACGTCGTACTCGCTCTCGACGAGGCGCTTGCCGGTGTCGAGGGACTCCTCACGGGCGATCTCGCCCGCGTCGCGCTCGAGCAGGTCGGCGAGTCGGAGGAGCAGGTCGCCGCGCTCACGCGCCGAGGTGTCCGGCCACGGACCCTCGCGGAAGGCGCGGTACGCCGCCTCGATCGCGACCTCCGTGTCGGCGCTGGAGCCCTCGTCGACCGATCCGACCAGGGAGCCGTCCGCCGGGCACCGGATCTCGCGTCGGCCGCCGCCGCGCGCGGACGACCAGGCGCCGTCGACGTACAGGTCCGCCATGCCTGGGCTCGCTCTCCGCGCATCTTGTTGCGCTCACCGCAACCGGCTGCCTATTCCGCAACTGGTCGGATGCCATGAGGATGCTGCGACGTCACCGCCACGTCAAGGACCAGGGGCGAGAAGACCCCTCATCGCTGGCCCCAGCCGAGGCGGTGGGAGACCTCCAGAGCCGCCTCGGTCAGCTGCCCGATCACGTCGGTCAGCGTGGCCTCCGGCATCCGGAAGGTCGGGCCGGAGACGCTCATGGAGGCGATCACATCGCCGTGGGCGTTGCGGATCGGCGCCGCCGTCGCGGCCAGACCGATCTCGAGCTCGTCGACGGCCACGGCGTACCCCTGGGCTCGCACTCGGTCGAGCTCCTCGCGCAGTCGGCTCCTCGAGGTGATGGTCCGCGAGGTGTACTTCGGCAGCTCGGGCACGCTGGCGTCGACGGCGTCGTCGTCCAGGCCGCTCAGCAGGACCTTGCCGTTGCTGGTCGCGTGGAGCGGGATGTGCTGGCCCACCCAGTTGTGCGACTGGAGGGCCGAGGAGCCCGCCACCTGGTCGAGGTAGAGCGCGGAGTGCTCGGAGAGCACCGCGATGTTGACCGTCTCCCCCGTCGCGGACGCCAGCGCGCGACAGAGCGGACGCGCCTCCTGGACGACGTCCAGCCGGGCGGTGGTGGCGCCGGCGAGGCGCAGCACGCCGACCCCGAGGCGGTACTTGCCGCGATCGGCGGTCTGCTCGACCAGCCGGTGGGCCTCGAGGGTCGCGGCGAGCCGGAACGCCGTGCTCTTGTGGACGCCGAGCTCGGCGGCGAGCTCGGTGACGCCGGCCTCGCCGAGACGGGCGAGGGTCTCGAGGATGGCGAGCGCCCGGTCCACCGACTGGACGCTCGTGGCACGCTCGGACTCGACGGCCGTGTTGTTGCTCATGTCGCAACCCTAGCGGGACTTGGTTGCGTATCACAGAATGTGATACCTCAAGACGCAACTCAACCCGTTCAGGAGCCCCGATGCCCTCCTCCGCCACCCCGCCCGACGCCAGGCCGGCGGCTCCGTCGTCCGACTCCGCCGCCGGCACTCCCGGCGGCGACTTCGTGCTGCTGCTGGTGTGTCCGGACCGTCCCGGCATCGTGCACGCGGTCTCGGGCTGGCTGGTCGAGCACGGCGGCAACATCGTCGAGAGCCAGCAGTTCGGCGACGCCCAGGCGGGGTTGTTCTTCATGCGCATCGACTTCAGCCTCGAGCGGCCGGCCGAGGCGACCGCCCTGCGCGCAGACTTCGCGGGCATCGCCGACGGTTTCGGCATGGACTTCGACCTGTGGGACTCGGCGGCGCCGTACCGCACGCTGATCATGGTCTCCAAGCAGCTGCACTGCCTCAACGACCTGCTGTTCCGTACCACCACCCGGTCACTGCAGATCGAGATCCCGGCGGTGGTGTCCAACCACCGGGACGCCGAGCCGCTGGTGCGGTCCTACGGCCTCGACTTCCACCACATCCCGGTCACCCCCGAGACCAAGCAGGAGGCCGAGCGGCAGCTGCTCGGGCTGGTCGACGACCTCGGGATCCACCTGGTGGTGCTGGCGCGCTACATGCAGGTGCTCTCCGACGACGCCTGCCGGGCGCTGACCGGGCGGGCGATCAACATCCACCACTCGTTCCTGCCCAGCTTCAAGGGCGCCCGCCCGTACCACCAGGCCTTCGACCGCGGCGTGAAGCTCGTCGGAGCGACGGCCCACTACGTGACCGCCGACCTCGACGAGGGGCCGATCATCGAGCAGGACGTGACCCGGGTCGACCACACCTACAGCCAGGACGAGCTGGTCACCGCGGGTCGTGACGTCGAGGCTCAGGTCCTGGCCCGCGCCGTACGCTGGCACACCCAGTCACGGGTCATGCTCAACGGCCACCGGACCGTCGTCTTCCGCTGAACGCCGAGTCGGCACACGACGACTCGGCGTGTTCTCGGTGTCTGTCTGCGCCGACTCGGCGTCAGTCGCCGAGCTCGGCGCGGCGGCGTACGACGTACTCCTCGAGCTCTTGGCGTACGGCGTCGTCGAGGGCCGGTGGCTCGTACTCCTGGAGCCTGGTGCGGTAGATCTGCCCGGCCCGCTCGGTGGCGTCCTGACCGCCGTTGCGGGTCCAGCGCTCGAAGTTCTCCGACGACGACAGGAGCGGCCGGTAGAAGCAGGTGCGGAACCGCTCCATGGTGTGCATCGCACCCAGGAAGTGCCCGCCGTGCCCGACCTCCTCGTGGGCCCCGAACGCCATCGACTCCTCGTCGACCTCCAGTGGCGTGAACTCGACCTGCAGCATCTGCAGGATCTCGACGTCGACGACGAACTTCTCGTAGCCGGCGACGAGCCCGCCCTCGAGCCAGCCGGCCGAGTGCATCACCCAGTTCGCACCGGCGAGGAACGTCGGCATCATCGTCATCAGCGCCTCGTAGCCGGCCTGCGCGTCGGAGGTCTGCGAGGAGGTCAGGCCGCCGCCGGTCCGGAACGGCAGCCCGAAGTGCCGCGCGATCTGGCCGGTGCAGAGCAGCCCGATGCCCGACTCGGGGGTGCCGAAGGTCGGGGACCCCGACTGCATGTCGATGTTGGACAGGAACGACCCGAAGATCACCGGTGTGCCGGGACGGATCAGCTGAGAGAGGGCGATGCCCGAGAGCGCCTCGACGATCTGCTGGACCAGAGCGGCCGGGATCGTGACCGGCGACATCGCGCCCATCAGGATGAACGGCGTGAGCACCACCGGCTGACCCGCGCCGGAGTACTCGAACTGCGCCTCCAGCATCCGGTCGTCCCACCGCAGCGGTGAGTTGCAGTTGATCAGCGAGATCGTGGCCGGTGTCTGCTCGATCGACTCGCGGGAGCCGAACAGGATCTCGGTCATGGCCAGGGTGTCGCGCGCGTTCACCCCCGACACCACGTTGCCCATGTAGACCTTGTCGGTCAGCGTCTGCAGCGCGTAGGTCATGTCGAGGTGGCGGCTGTCGAGGGGCGAGTCGTTGGGCTCGCAGATCACGCCGCCGGCGGAGTCGAGCGCGTCGAACGACTGGGCGAGGCGGGTGAAGTTGCGGAAGTCGGCGAGCGTGGCGTCGCGACGTACCGCTCCCTCCCGGACGAACGGCGGGCCGTAGACCGAGCCGAAGGCCATCGAGTCGCCGCCGATGTGGATGCTGTGCTCGGGGTTGCGGGCCTGGACGTCGAACTCGCGCGGCGCCTTGGCGACCTGCTCGAGCACGAAGTCGGGATCGAGGAAGACCGTCCGGTCCTCGACGCGCTGGCCGGCCGCGCGGAAGAGCTCGAGGGCCCGGTCGTCCATGAACTCGACGCCGATCTCGGTCATCAGCCTGCGCCAGCCACGGTCGAGCGTGGCCATGGCCTCCTCGGAGAGGACCTCGTAGCGCGGCATGCGGTTGTGGAACATCGGGCCTCCTGCGGGCGGCGGGCGTGGCGGGTCGTGACCCGGCGTCGGACGACCCGGCGTCGGACGGAGCCTTGACGCGCTCCGGGTTCGCATCCTAGCCTCATCATGTGGGACTGCCGTTCCACATGATGGAACACCAGTGGGCAGGACCTCCCATGACCGAAGCGTCGGCCGCGTCCCGGGCACCCGCGTCCAGCGGGACCCAGGCCGTCGACCGTGCTGCCCTGCTGGTCGCGACGGTCGTCCACGCCGACGAGCCGCTCAGCTTCGGTGAGCTGCAGGACGAGTGCGGGCTGCCGAAGTCGACCACCTCGCGGATGCTGACCGCGCTCGAGCGGTCGGGACTGCTGGAGCGTGACGAGACCGGGTCCTACGTAGCCGGGCGGCTGTTCTGGCTGTACGCGATCCGGCACGACCGGTGGCAGGAGCTCGTGCGGCTGGCCCGTCCGACGATGGCCACCATCGGCGAGGAGACCCACGAGACCGTGCACCTCAGCATCCGCCGGGGCACGCGCGTCGTCCAGGTCGCGCAGGTGGACGCGCGGTTCATGCTGGGCAGCCGCGACTGGACCGTGGTGGACGTCCCGCCCCACTGCTCGGCCCTCGGCAAGGTCTTCTACGCCTGGGGCAACCTCGCCGTCACGACCCCGCTCGAACGCCGTACCGAGGCCACGCTGACCGAGCCCGACCAGCTCCGGCGCGACGTCCGCCGCTGCCTGCGGCGTGGCTGGGCCACCACCGTGGACGAGCTCGAGGTCGGCCTGAGCGGCATCGCCGTACCCGTGCAGAGCGGCCGCGAGCTGGTCGCCGCGCTCGGGATCTCGGGCCCCACCCAGCGACTGCACGGCCGGCACGACGAGCTCGGCCGAGCGCTGCTGCAGCACGCGCGCGATCTCTCGTACCTCCTGCGAGGACGCAACCGAACGGAAGGCGTGGCATGAACACATCGACGAACCGTCCCACTCGCCCCGCGGAGGTCATGGCATGAGCACACCCGAGGAGATCCTGCAGGGTCTGTACGACGAGACCCTGGTCGGCAACGGCCCGCGGGTGCTCGAGCTGACCCACGAAGGGCTCGAGCTCCAGATGGAGCCGCAGTCGCTGCTGTTCGACGCGCTCATCCCGTCGCTCGAGGAGGTCGGTGCGCGGTTCGAGCGCGGTGACTTCTTCGTGCCCGAGATGCTGATCGCGGGACGCGCCATGGCCGGCGCGATGGAGGTGCTGCGTCCGCTGCTGGCCGAGACCGGCGTCGAGACGATCGGCAAGTTCCTGATGGGCACGGTCAAGGGCGACGTGCACGACATCGGCAAGAACCTCGTCAACATCATGCTCGAGGGTGCCGGCTTCGAGGTGATCGACCTCGGCGTGCAGGTGGCGCCCGAGAAGTTCGTCGAGGCCATCGAGGAGCACACTCCCGACATCGTCGGCTTCTCGGCCTTCCTGACGACCACCATGCCGATGTTCAAGGCCAACCTGAACGCCCTGCAGAAGGCCGGCCTGCGCGACTCGGTGATCGTGATGGTGGGCGGGGCGCCCGTCACCCAGGAGTACGCCGACGCCGTCGGGGCCGACGGCTACGCGGCCGACGCCTCGGCCACGGTCAAGCGGGCCAAGGCACTCCTGCACGAGAAGCGCGCCAAGGTGCTGGCCTGATGCCGGCGACTCCCCTCCACACCGTCCTGCGCGGCACCGGGACGGAGGTCGTCCTCGGCCACGACCGTCGGTTCTGCCTGATCGGCGAACGGATCAACCCGACCGGTCGGCGCATCTTCCAGGAGCAGCTGCGCGCGGGTGACCTGTCCGCCATCGAGCGTGACGTCAAGGCCCAGGTCGAGGGCGGGGCCGACGTGCTCGACGTCAACATGGGCGTGCCCCTGACCGACGAGGCGGAGCTGCTGGCGAAGGCGATCACGATGGTCCAGGGGCTCACCGACAAGCCCATCTGCATCGACTCCTCGGTCGTCGAGGCGCTCGAGGCGGGCCTGTCGACGTACCAGGGCCGTGCCCTCGTCAACTCCATCACCGCCGAGGACGAGCGGATGGAGCAGATCCTCCCGCTCGTCAAGAAGTACGACGCTGCCGTGATCGCGCTGCCCAACGACTCCGACGAGATCCCGATGGAGGCCGAGAAGCGGATGGTGCTGACCCGCAAGATCTTCGAGGTCGCCACCAAGGAGTACGGCATCGCCGCGTGCGACATCGTGATCGACCCGCTGGCCATGCCGATCGGCGCCGACCAGCAGGTCGCCAACACGTTCTTCGAGGTGGTGCGGGCGATCCGTGACGAGTTCGGGGCCAACATGACGTGCGGGGCCTCCAACACGTCGTTCGGCATGCCGGCCCGACACACGATCGGTGCGGCGTTCCTGCCGATGGCGATGAGCGCCGGGCTCACCAGCGCGATCATGGACACCCGCACCCCCCAGATCGTCGAGGCGGTCAAGGCCGCCGACCTCCTGCTCGGTCACGACGAGTGGGGAGGCGCGTGGATCGCGGCGCACCGCGCCCGGCAGGCCGCCGAGGCCGCGACGACGTGACGGAGAGCCCGATCACCGACGAGCCGACGGGCGACGGGCCGGACTTCTCCCTCGAGGACATCGGCCGAGAGGGCCTGATGGCCCCTCCCGGCACCGAGCCGGCGACCCACGACGGCACCGGACGGGTGGGGCTCCGCTTCACCGTGCATCCGGACGCGAAGGCGGCACCCACCGAGCGCTCGGTCCGGGTGCCGCCGGGCGTCACCGTCTTCGACTCGGCGTCGTGGAACGGCATCGCCATCGACTCCACCTGTGGTGGCCACGGCACCTGTCACAAGTGCCGGGTCCGGGTGGAGGGCGGCCGCGTCCCGGTGACCCGGCACGACACCCGCACGTTCACCCCCGACCAGCTGGCGCAGGGTTGGCGCCTGGCCTGCCTGGTCCAGGCCACCCGGGACCTCGCGGTCGAGGTGCCCCCGCTCACCACCCGGCCCAAGGCCGCCACCGTCGGGGTGGGCCGCCAGGTGATCCTGCGGCCGGCCCTCCAGAAGCGCTACGTCGAGCTCGACGAGGCGACGCTGTCGGACCAGCGCACCGACCTGGTCCGGCTCACCGACGCCATCACCGACCTCGAGCTGACCGCAGACCTCCACGTGCTGCGGCGCCTGTCCACCGTGCTGCGCGCCGCGGACTTCAAGGTCACCGCGGTCGTCGTCGACGAGGACCTCATCGACGTCGAGCCGGGCGACACCACCGAGCTCCGGTACGCGATCGCCTTCGACCTCGGCACCACGACCGTCGTCGCGACCCTCCTCGACGTCGGCACCGGTACGCCGCTCGCGGTCTCGTCGCGGCTCAACAGGCAGCAGCCCTACGGCGGCGACGTGATCACCCGCATCAGCGCCACGATGATGGATCCCGACACGCTCGGCCGGCTCCAGGAGGCGGCCGGCGCCTCGCTGGCCGAGCTCGCCGCCGAGGTCTGTGCCGAGGCCGGGGTGGACCCGGCGCACGTGTACGAGGTGGCCGTCGCGGGCAACGCGACCATGACCGCGCTGCTGCTGGGCATCGACCCCGAGCCGCTGGGCGTCGCACCGTTCGTGATGACGACCGCCCAGCCGCCGACGATGCTCGCCTCCGACCTCGGGCTCGCCCTGCACCCGCGCGCCCGCGCCTTCCTCTTCCCCGCCCTCGGAGCGTACGTCGGCGGCGACATCGTGGCGGGGATGCTGGCCACGGGCATGGACCGGGACAAGCGCACCCGCCTGTTCATCGACGTCGGCACCAACTGCGAGATCGTGCTCAGCGACGGCGACACCATCCTCTCCACCGCCGCCCCGGCCGGCCCGGCGTTCGAGGGGGGCGCCATCCGCTGCGGGATGCGCGCTGCGGAGGGCGCCATCGAGGTGATCAGCCTGGACCCCACGGCACCGGAACCGGTCACTCTCGGCGTGATCGGAGACGTCGCCGCCCGCGGGCTGTGCGGCTCGGGTCTCGTGGACGCCGTCGCCGAGCTGGTGAAGGTCGGGCTGCTCGACCCCTCGGGCCGCTTCGTCCCGCAGGAGCAGGCGACCTCGCTCGTGCCCGCCCTGGCCGACCGCCTGACCACCGTCGGGCAGGAGCGGGTCTTCGTGCTGCACCGGCCGGACCCCGACGCCGACCCGGCCGACTGCGTCTACCTCTCGCAGCGCGACGTCCGCGAGCTGCAGTTCGCCAAGGCCGCGATCTCGACCGGCTGGACGCTGCTCCTGCAGGAGCTCGGCCTCGAGCACCGCGACGTCCAGCAGGTGCTGCTCGCCGGCTCGTTCGGCAGCTACCTCTCCCCCGCCTCCGCGATCCGGATCGGGCTCGTCCCCCGGCTCCCCGTGCTGCGCATCGTCTCGGCCGGGAACGTCGCCGGCGAGGGTGCCAAGATGGCCCTGCTCTCCGTCCGCGAGCGCGTGGGCGCCCAAGCGCTGCTGGAGGAGGTGAGGTATGTCGAGCTCTCCGACCGCACCGACTTCAACGACACCTTCGTCGACCAGCTCGGGTTCCGCACGTCCTGACCGCGCACGACGTACGGCGCTGATCGCGTGCGGAGCGATCGCCCAGCCCGCTGCCGCGATCGTCGAGAGCCGTGGCTGGCCGGTCGACGTCCACCCGCTCCCGCCCCTCCTGCACAACCAGCCCCGGCTGATCGCCGGCCAGGTGCGCACCCTGGCCGAGGAGCTGTCCGCGTCCTACGCGTCGGTGGTCGTCGGCTACGCCGACTGCGGCACGTACGGCGCTCTCGACGAGGTCTGTCGAGAGCTCGGTCTCACCCGCCTGCCCGGTCTGCACTGCTACGACGTGTACGCCGGGGCGTCGCGGCTCGAGCGCTTCTTCGACGAGCAGCCCGGCACCTACGTGCTCACCGACTTCCTGGTGCGGTCGTTCGCCCGCACCGTGCTCTCCGAACTGGGGCTGGACCGGCATCCCGAGCTCCGCGACGCCTACTTCGGCCACTACACGCGCGTGGTCTGGCTGGCCCAGGCGGCCGACCCCGGGC
>JBAUWD010000280.1:0-1954 GCA_049583575.1 Nocardioides sp. | reverse complement strand
CGGTTGACCTGACCCATGCCGATGCCGACCGAGGCGCCGCCGCGCGCGAGCAGGATCGCGTTGGACTTGACCGCGCGACAGGCCCGCCAGGCGAACGCCAGGTCGGCCACGACGTCGTCCGGTGCGGCCCGTCCCGCCGCGAGCGTCCAGGTCGACGGCTCGTCGCCCGGCGCGTCGACGTGGTCGACGCGCTGCACGAGCACACCGCCGGAGATCCCCCGGAACTCCACGGGATCGGGATGTGTGTCGGCAGGGCACCGCAGGATCCGGAGGTTCTTCTTGGCCCGCAGGACCTCCAGGGCGCCGTCGTCGTACTCCGGCGCCACGATCACCTCGGTGAAGACCTCGGCGACCTGCTCGGCCATGGTCGTCGAGACCGGCCGGTTCACCGCGATCACGCCGCCGAACGCCGACACGGAGTCGCAGGCGTGAGCCAGACGGTGCGCCTCGGCCACGTCGGCCGCGACCGCGATGCCGCACGGGTTGGCGTGCTTGATGATCGCCACCGCCGGCTCGGAGAAGTCGTACGCCGCGCGCCGCGCCGCGTCGGTGTCGACGTAGTTGTTGTAGGACATCTCCTTGCCGTGCAGCTGCTCGGCGGAGGCGAGCCCGCCCCGCCAGTGGACGTAGAGGGCGGCCGGCTGGTGGGGGTTCTCGCCGTAGCGCAGCACGGCCTTGCGCTGCCAGGTCGCTCCGGTGAACGCCGGGAAGCCGGTGCCGTCGCCGGTGTCGACGAGCCCCCCTCGATCCGGCCCGGAGCCCATCCACGAGGCGACCTGCACGTCGTACGCCGCGGTGTGCGCGAAGGCCTCCGCCGCCAGGCGTCGGCGCTGGTCCAGCGTGAAGCCGCCGGCGGCCACGGCGGCCAGCACGTCGGCGTAGCGGTCGGGGCTGGTGACGATGGCGACCGACGGGTGGTTCTTGGCCGCGGCCCGGACCATCGACGGTCCGCCGATGTCGATCTGCTCGACGCACTCGTCCTGCGTCGCGCCGGAGGCCACCGTCCGGGCGAAGGGGTAGAGGTTGGAGACCACGAGGTCGAACGGCTCCACCCCCAGATCGGCCAGCTGCTGCACGTGGGTGTCGAGGCGGCGGTCGGCGAGGATGCCGGCATGCACCGCGGGGTGCAGCGTCTTCACCCGGCCGTCGAGGCACTCGGGGAAGCCGGTGAGGTCCTCGACCCGGGTGACCGGGAGGCCGAGCGACTCGATGCGGGCGGCGGACCCGCCGGTCGACACCAGCTCGACGCCGGCTGCGGCGAGACCGCGGGCGAGCTCGTCGAGACCGGTCTTGTCGTAGACGGACACCAGGGCACGTCGGAGGGGGATCTGGTCGGACACGCGCACACTCCTCGAGGTCGGTGAGGGCACCCAGGCGGTCGATTCCCTCGCGGTCCCCGGAGCGGGGCACTCCCTGGTGGTTGCCCACCTGCGCCAGTCGTGTGCGCCCACGATAACGGCTCCGGTCAACGGCCGAAACGCACCACTCGGCCCTCGACGGTGAAGCCCTCGCGAGCGATCCGACCGACCGCCTCGACGAGCATCCTCCGCTCCGTCGCCTTGATCCGCTCGTGCAGGGACTCGGCCGTGTCGTCCGCGAGCACCGACACCGCGCTCTGCGCCACGATCGGACCCGTGTCGACGCCCGCGTCGACCACGAAGAGCGTGCAGCCGGTCACCTTGACGCCGTACGCGAGGGCCTCGGCCGGCCCGTGCATCCCCGGGAACGACGGCGACAGGGCGGGGTGGGTGTTGAGCACCCTCCCGCCGTACGACGCCAGGAATCGCTCGCCCACCAGCTTCATGAAGCCGGCCAGGACGACCAGGTCCGGCTCCGCCGACGCCACGGACGCGGTGAGCGCGGCGTCCCAGTCCCCCCGGGTCGGGAAGTCCGCGACGCGGTGCACGAACGTCGGCACGCCGGCCCGTTCGGCCCGGGCCAGCCCGTCGATCCC
>JBAUWD010000279.1:0-2165 GCA_049583575.1 Nocardioides sp. | reverse complement strand
GTAGACACCGCGGCCGCGCCACTGCGCCAGGGTCGCTCCGCCCCACAGACCCGCGAACTCCGTGCCCGCGACGAGCTGGAGGCGCCCCGCGCTGACCACGCAGCCGTCGGCCTCGGCGACCCAGAACTGCTCGAGCCCGGCCATCCGGTCGAGCCGGTCGAGGACCTCCTCGTCCGACGGACCGGCGCCGAAGACGGATCGCTGCATGGTGGCGGCCTCCGTCACGACCCGGTCGCGCTCGGGCAGCAGGTCGACGCGGCGCACGGTGACACCGGGGGGCAGGTCGACCTCGACCGCCAGCGCCGCGGCCTCGCCCACCATCACGGTCTCGATCTCCTCGGGCTCGAGGCCGTGCGCCTCGAGGCGGGCGCCGAGGTCAGGAGGCCGGTCGTGGCCGCGGGTCTTCCACTCGAACGTCGCGACCTCCGGGATGCCCTCGAAGAACGCGACGGTGTCGGCGATCAGCGCATCGACGTCGTCGACGCCCTCGAGGCTCTCGTAGCTGACGAACCCGTCGGTCGGGGACACCGCTCGCCACAGCGGGCCCTCGCGGTCCCAGCTCGGCGAACCCGCGACCTCCGCGGCCCCGCGCAGCTGCGCGTCGTACGCCGCCAGGAGGGTCGCTGCGTCGTCGCCCATCGTTCTCCTACTCGTCGACTCTGCGACGTCCAGCATCGCGGTGCTGGTCGAGAAGCGCGAGCCAAATAGTCGAAGGGCCCTCGTAGGTATGAGCTACAAGGGCCCTTCGTGTGGTGATCCGCTGGGCCCCGGCGCAAGTCCGTGGTCCGGCGGCTCACCGGCGGCTGGTACTGGTGACGCTCCCAGCCGATCTCCCGTCTCCTCCGACCCCGGCGGCCCCGTCACCTGGCCCCCGCGGCGCCCCTCCCAGCAAGCCGGGCGGCCACCGTGCGGATCTTCGTCTCCGAGTGATCCCGCTCTCCCCGGAGGGATCGCGTAGGGAGAGTTCTACGGGGCGAGAGCCCAGTCCCACAAGGGGTCTTGGGCCCTTTTCTTGACATACTTCGGGTTCCGGCGAGTCCTCCACAGAATTCGGCCCGCTCATCCACAGACCCGGGCGTTCCGTCCACAGAAGGGCCGCTCGCTGTCGAGATCCGGGGCCGGCCCCCGGCCGGGCGGATGCGGAGGAGAGACCCGACCCGTCCGACCCGTGCCCGCAGGGAGCCCGGGGCCCCGGCAGAGAAGGGGGGCGGAGAGGGGGGCGGAGAAGGGTCGTCAGAGAAGCGGCGGAGAAGGGGCCGCGGAGAAATGGAGGAAGGGCCCTCATAGGTATGAGCTACAAGGGCCCTTCCACTGGCGAGCGACCCGGGCCGAAGCCCGCGTTCCTCGCCATCGACCGGTACTGGTGACGCTCCCGGCCGATCCAGTCATCTCCTCCGATCCCGCTGGCCTCGTCACCCGGCCACCGCGGCACCCCTCCCAGCAAGCTGGGCAGCCACCGTACGGATCTTCGTCTCCGACCGATCCCGCTCTCCCCGGAGGGAGTGCGTGAGGAGAGTTCTATGGCCTGGAGGGCCGGTCCCACAAGGGCTTTCGGGCACTTTTCTGAGACATACCTGGAGTTCCGGCGTGTCCTCCACAGTCGGGCGCCCTTCCTCCACAACGGCAGGCGCCCTCTCCACAGGGACCGGGTGCGGCCTGTGGAGGGAGGTCAGCTGCCGAGGGTGGCCTCGAAGGCCGCCGCCACCTCGAGCAGCCGCCGGTCCGCGCCGTACGCCGCGACGATCTGCACGCCCACCGGCAGACCTGTGGACGTCGTGCCGGCCGGCACCGACACGGCCGGGCAGCCGGTCACGGTGATCACGTAGGCGGAGCGCATCCAGTCCAGGTACGTCGCCATCGGCCGGCCGGCGACCTCCGTCGGGTACTCCTGGTCGGCCGGGAAGGGCGGCACCTGGGAGGTCGGCAGCACCAGCACGTCGTACGACGTGAAGAACCGCCGCATCCGCTCCGACAGCGCCGTGCGCTGTGTGTAGGCCCGGGCCACGTCGGCGCCGGTGAGCGACTCACCCGCGCGGATGTTGTCGGCCAGCGACGGCTTGAAGCCGTCGGGGTGCGCGGCCAGCAGGCCACCGAACGCGTCCTGGAACAGCCACGCGCGCAGGGTCCGGAAGGTGTCCTCGGCCTCGCCCAGGTCGGGCCAGGCC
>JBAUWD010000278.1:0-2300 GCA_049583575.1 Nocardioides sp. | reverse complement strand
GCACTGCGCGCCGTGGTGTTCGTGCCGCCCACGCCATTGTCGACGGCGGTGGCCCGCGGCCTCCTGCCCGACGCCGTACCCCATGCCGACGCGGCGGCGAACGCCGGACGGACCGCACTGCTGATGGCCGCGTTGGCCGGGCAGCCGTCGTTCCTGCTGACGGCGACCGAGGACCTCCTCCACCAGCCCTACCGCCGTGCCGCGATGCCCGACTCGTTCCAGCTGATCGACTCGCTGCGTGCCGCCGGCCACGCCGCGGTCGTCTCGGGTGCCGGGCCGACGGTGCTCGTGCTGACCACGACCGAGACCGCCGACCTGCTGACCCTGGCACCGGAGGGCTGGACCGCGCGGCCCCTCGACATCGCGGCGGACGGCGTCCGCCCGGGCTGACCCGGGCTCAGCGGACGAGCACGCAGAACGGATGACCCGACGGGTCGGCCAGCACGTAGAGCGGCTCGTCCTCGTCGTGGGTCCGGTCGAGCAGCAGCTGCGCACCGAGCGTCTCGGCGCGCTCGCGGTTGCGCTCCAGCTCTGCGCGGCTCGAGACCGTGAGGTCGAGGTGCATCTGCATCGGTACGTCGTGCGACGGCCACGTCGTGCGCTCCAGGCGCTCGACCTCCTGGAAGGCGAGCTTCCGGACGCCGTCGGCGTCCACGAGGACGAGCCAGTCGGCATCGTCCGGCTCGTCGCCGGCCGGCGGCTCGTCGCCGGGCCGGTACCTCAGCCCGAGGAGCTCGCGGTAGAACTCCGCAAGACCTCGGGCGTCGGTGGTGTCGAGTGCGGTGTGCAGCAGGTGGGGGTACTCGGTCATGGTCGCCTCGGCTCGTCGTCTCCGAGGAGACTGCCACGGTGCGAGGACGAACGCCGCCCCCTCCCGCGGCCGGGAGGGCGCCGGCTCCGGGTCAGCGGGCCAGCGGCTCCAGGACGAGCCGGGAGCCGCGGACGTCGAAGGTCTGGCGGAAGCGGTTCAAGAAGTCGGTTCCGACCAGTCCGTCGTACCGGATCCGCTGGAACTGCACGCGAGGCCGTGCCTGCGCCGTCGCGGGCACTCCGTCGATCTGCACGGATCCCGCGATCGTGACGAACCGCCTGACGTACTCGTGCCCGGTCTCGTCCGTGCCCGTCCGGACGTCGATGCCTGCCGCCTCCGGCTCCACGTCGCAGTCCGACATCAGCACGTCGTCGAGGATGAGCGACCCCGAGCCGGTGTCCACCTCGACCCGCACGACGCGACCGCTCGGCAGCACGAGACGGGTGTACGTCGCGACCGACGGGCCGTCGCGCTCCACCTCGACCGGGACGTCGAGCCCGTCGGGCGCGGCCTCGGCGAGGGTCACCGTGCGCGCGTCGGGGTCGACCGTCAGGGCGAGGTCCACGAACAGGTCCAGGCCGAGGACTCCGTCGAACCCACGGTCGCCATCGGTCGGTCCCAGGTCGACCACGCCGGCCAGATGGTCGCGGAAGGCGAGCCCGGCCACCTCGAGGACGGGGAGCCGCACCAGCGGGACGGACACCTCCTGGCCCGACATCCGGCGCCCCGTGAAGGTGCGTTCCAGCGCGACTGCGCCCACGGACTCGGCTGTCGACGTGGCGACGACCGTGAGCCCGATGCCGCTGTCCACGAGGAAGCGGCCGGGCCGGCCGCCGAGGGTGGCCGCCACGCGGACGAAGTGGTCGACCGGTTCGTAGGAGAGCGTGTGCGCCATCGCCGCAGGGTATGGCGAGCGACGGGAACACCGGCCCCCGACACGGTGTTGTACTGCCGTCAGGAGCGCGCCACGAGTCCGTCTCGACGTGGTTCGGGCGATCAGCCGGATTGCCGTGGACGGCGGCTGCGGGTGCTATCGTGATGGCGCGTCAGGAACGCGACGCAGCTCCCTTCGGAGCTGCCCCGCCCGACGCGCCCCTCCCTCTCCACCGTGCAGACCTGTGTATGCGGTACTCACGAGATCGACCGAGGAAGAAGAGACCAAGTGGCCCCCGGCACTCAGCCGGGCGGCACTGATACGTGGGAAGGACCTCACGTGACGGAAACGATCGACTCCGCCTCGACGGACGCCGCGGACAGCGGTTCGTCCGAGACCCCGAAGAAGCGGTCGGGCGGACTCAACTCCATGCTGCTGGCGGACCTGAAGGCGATGGCCGCCGGGCTCGGTGTCCGCGGCACCGGGTCGATGAAGAAGGCCCAGCTGGTCGATGCCATCAAGGCGGCCCAGTCCGGCGGCCACGCCGGTCGCGAGTCTTCGGACGAGGCGCGCCCGGCCCAGCAGGAGCACCGCGAGCCGCAGCAGCACCACGAC
>JBAUWD010000277.1:0-2513 GCA_049583575.1 Nocardioides sp. | reverse complement strand
GCGGAGGGGGGCTGGGCGGCGGAGGCGGAGGCGGTCGTGCCGGCTGCAGGGGAGCCCGGCTCCGTCGCGGTGCCGTTCGTCGAGACGGGCGCACCGTTGGGGGACTCGGACCCGTTCGCCTTGAAGTACGACGCCCAGCTGGGGTCGACGCTGCCCGGGTCACGCTGGAACTGCTCGTACATCTCCTCGACGAGCCACTCGTTGGCTCCGAAGTCGGAGGATGGTTGGTCGGACGGGGTGGTCTGCTGCGGCACGGGTGGCTTCGCCTCTTCCGGATACGTGCGCGTGTGGCGTGTGATGCGTTGTCAAGGCTAGTCCCCCACGCGAGCAAATGCCGAAGTACGGTGGCTGCTTGGTGCAAGGTGTAACCGATCGGCCGCGCCGGTCGTCGTCATCACCTCCCGAGACCCCGCACCACACCCCGCACCGCACCCCGCATCGGACCGGAAAGGACCCAGGCTTGCCTCCTCTGCACGGGCTCCCGACCAGCCCCGATCTGGCCCCCGGCCACGCCCGACCACGCCGTACCGGGGTGGCTGCCGTGCTCGTCGCGGTGGCGCTCGCGGCCGGTGGCTGCGGTGGCAGTGACTCGTCGTCGCCGGGCGCGGGGCAGACACCGTCCGCGACGTTCGGCGGCAACCCGCCGATGGCCACGACGCTGAAGCTCGACCGGGTCGTGGGCGACCTCAAGAAGAGGTACCACCACCGGTTCAAGTCCCACGAGAAGAGCCTGCGCAAGCACGTCCGCCAGGCCGTGGACTCGTGGTTCGACGGCGGCTTCGTCGGGGTGAGCTACCCGCGCAGCGACTTCGCGACGGCGTTCAGCAGCTTCACCCCCGGAGCGAAGCACGACGCCCGCGCCCAGCAGCGGCTGATGACGAACTGGAAGTGGCGCAAGCAGATCGACGGCGTGGCCACCGTCAAGCGCACCGTGTCGCTCGACGTCCTCGCCCCGCACGGGCGCCCGGCGGGCGTGACCGCGTACGTCGTCTTGAAGTTCACGACCAGCGGACAGGTGCACAAGAAGGTGACCGTGACCGGGCGGCTGTTCCTGACCAAGGACGCGAAGGGCAGCTGGCGGATCTTCGGGTACGACGTGTCGAAGGGAGCGAAGTGATGAGGCGCCGGATCATGCGGGCGACCCGGCTGGCGACGCTCGGTCTGATCCTCACGATGGTGGCGCTGGCGATCCCCGACGCGGCGGTGAAGCCGACCGAGTGGGCCCTGGTGAAGGTGGACCAGGGCAACGCCGCCGCGATCGGGCCGCACGTCATCTCGATCCTCGCGGTCGGCTCGGACGCCCGCCCCGGCGAGGACTTCATCCACACCCGCGGCGACGCGCTGCAGCTGGTCACCATCAACACCCAGACCCATGCGGCGAGCATCATCGGCGTGCCACGGGACTCCTGGGTCGACATCCCCGGCCACGGGATGGACAAGATCAACGCCTCGCTCTACTACGGCGGCCCTCAGCTCCTGGGGCAGACCGTCGGCAGCCTGATCGGCGTCCAGCCCAAGTACGTCTTCGTGACGAGGTTCCAGTACTTCGAGCAGCTGGTCCACTCGATCGGCGGCGTCTACATCCGCAACCCGTTCGCCTTCAGCGACACCTACCTCAAGCCGAAGGGGTTCCCGGCCGGACGCATCCACCTCAGCGGGTACGACGCGATGGCGTACTCCCGGATCCGCCACTCGCTGCCCACCGGGGACTTCGAGCGCTCGGCGCACCAGGAGCTGGTGCTCAAGGCCATCCAGGCGAAGGTGCACGCCAACGCCGGCAGCCCGGCGTTCATCGAGCGGGGCGTGCTCGACGCGATGGGTCACATGTACACCAACCTGCCGCCGAGCGAGCTGTACCGGCTGGCCCAGGTGATGGCCCAGGTGGACCCGTCCAAGGTGAGGGCGTGCGTGATCCAGGGCGGCATCGGCACGTCGTCGGGCGGCGCGAGCATCGTGCTTCCCTACGTCTCGCAGGCCCGCGACATGGGCAACCAGGTCCGTCACGACGCGACCCTGACCCACTGCGGCTGACCGGGTCCTAGGTCACGTCCGGCCCGGGACTGCCGACTCCTGCGCCGGTTGGCAGGGGGAGTCAGGCTTGCGCCATGAGCACCCCCTCGCCTCGCCTGACCCGCGAGCTGGTCCGGACCGCCTGCCTGGCGCCGAGCGTGAACAACACCCAGCCCTGGTTCTGGCGGCTCCCCGCCGACGACGTCGTGGAGCTGTACGCCGACCGCGACCGCCAGCTGGTCGCCGCCGACCCCCGGGGGCGTGGCCTGGTGCTCAGCTGCGGAGCTGCCCTGCATCACCTGCTGGTGGCCGCTCGGGCGTTCGGTGTGGATGCGCGCGCGGTGCCGCTCCCGCGCCCCGACCAGCCCGACCTGCTCGCGACGGTCCGGCTGACGGCCGGCGAGGTCACCGAGGAGGGACCGGAGCTGCTGGCGGCGCTCGAGAACCGACGTACCGACCGGCGCGGCTCGAGCGACTGGCCGGTCCCCCCCGAGCGCCTGGCG
>JBAUWD010000276.1:0-5088 GCA_049583575.1 Nocardioides sp. | reverse complement strand
GCGACCTCGTCGTGATCCCCGAGCTCGCCTACCCGACGTACGCCGTGGGGGCGGCCCTCGCCGGCGCCCGGACGGTGGCCACCGACTCGCTGACCGGTCTCGGGCCCGAGCGCCCGGCCCTCCTCTGGCTCAACTCGCCGGCCAACCCGACCGGGCGCGTCCTGCCGCCGGCCCATCTCCGCAAGGCCGTGGACTGGTGCCGCGAGCGCGGCACGGTGCTGGTCAGCGACGAGTGCTACCTCGAGTGTGCGTGGGAGGCCGAGCCCGTCTCGGTCCTGCATCCCGACGTCTGCGGTGGGTCGCACGAGGGGATCCTGGCCGTGCACTCGCTGTCGAAGCGCTCCAATCTGGCCGGCTACCGTTGCGGCTTCGTGGCCGGCGACACGGCACTGGTCGCCGAGCTGCTCGCCGTACGCAAGAACCTCGGCCTGATCCAGCCCGGGCCGCAGCAGGTCGCGATGGCGGCCGCGCTGTCCGACGACGCCCACGCCGACGAGCAGCGCGACCGCTACGCAGCTCGTCGTACGACGCTGCGCTCAGCGTTCGAGTCGGCCGGCTTCCGGATCGACCACTCCGAGGCCTCGCTCTACCTCTGGGCCACCCGCGGTCTGGACTGCTGGGAGACCGTCGCCCAGCTGGCCGACCTCGGCATCCTGGTCGCCCCCGGGTCGTTCTACGGCGTCGGGGGGAGCCGGCACGTGCGCGTCGCCCTGACCGCCACCGACGAGCGACTCCGGGCGGGGGCGACCCGACTTCGGGCGAGTGCCTGAGTCGGGAGCCGGGGAGTGGGGGTGTCCCGCGGCCTCGTCGCACGCCCGGCAGCGCAGGTGACGGCCGAGGTGCTCGAACAGCATGGAGTCGAACCTGAAGAGTCCGCGTAGCTGCATGCCGCACAGGGTCTTCTCCGCATCGCGGTCGACGGCATGTCCCCAGCGCTCCGGCACGCGTTGCGCGTGCTGGGAGAGTTGGCTGCCCGTGCGGTACGCCGCCGGTAGGACGATGCGCGACGTACGGTCCGAAGCGACCACCCAGCCTCCCACGGCGCGGAGCGTTGCACGACCACATGAACGGCAGGCGACGCTCCGGTGTAGAGGCAGGGCGGCTCCGGCGCCGCCCTTGGCCGGGAAGGCCCAGGAACCCCAAGTAGGGGCAGGGGCTCCGCCCAACTCGACCGGGTTGTTCGTCCGCGCGGTGTACGACGCGGCCTCGGCATGCGCGGCTCGCACCGCGTCGTGAGGGGCGCAGCGGTCAGGCGTTGACTGGCCCGGGCATCGCCCAGGCCTCTTCGTCCGAGCTGAGGTGAGCCACTGAGAGCTCGTGGTGGAGCGTCTCGAACGGCTCGGCCACCGGCGCGTCCGGGACGGTCTCGGGGATGCGGACGGCGCTGATCGACTCGAGCCGCACCACGGAGTGCTCGGAGTGGGTCGTCAGGATGACGCCGTGACCGTCGACACCGGCGACGGTGCCACTGAGCCACTGTCCGTCGACGAGGACCTCGACGGGAAGGGCGTTGGTCTCGGCGCGGCGCAGGGCGGTACCGATGGTGAAGATCGTTGAGCTGTGCATGCGAATCTCTCCCGAACTCGAGCCCCCCCGGGCTTGCACTGACACCCCAAGGGTAGGTCACCGATCCGTTTCGCGGGTTCATCAATGTTCGTCAAACGGGTGAGAAGTGTGGTCCGTCCGGACCATGCCCGCTGACCCGATCGGGGACGACGGATCAGTCGACGCTGACCGCTCCGGCCGACGAGGAGGCGTCGTGCTGCCAACCCGCGTTGCTGCCCGCCGACCACGTGCGCCCGGCGTAGCGCACGTGCCTGAGCCCGAGGGACGACGCCCGGCTGACGAGGTACGACGCGATCGCCCATCCGCGCGGGCGGCTCGTGGCCGAGACCTCGAGCCGGGATCCCGACGCCACCGACAGGCGCACGGTGCCGAAGGCCGGCGCCAGCGCCCGGCGTACCGTCGTCGCCTGCTGGGCCGCCGGCGGCCGCGCCCCGGTCGGCGTGGCCAGATGGCAGGAGAACGCCGCGGCCGAGTACCCGGTGAGCGCCGACGCGAGCACCCGCGCGTCGTTCTCGTACACGGCGTACGCCGTGGGATACCCGGAGCGCTGGACCCGCTGTGCCGCGACCGTCACCGGCAGCGTGTCGTAGCCGGGGACGCGCGCCAGCGCGTCGTAGAACGCGTTGGTCGCGTGCACCGGGTCGAGGATCTGACGCGTCGTGCCCCAGCCCTGGGAGTGGCGCTGCTGGAACAGGCCGAGCGAGTCGCGGTCGCCGCCGTGGAGGTTGTAGAGCTTCGACTCCTGCAGCGCTGCCGCCAGCGCGATGGTGGCCGCGTGCGCCGGCATGCCGCGCCGCACGGCGATCGCCGAGATCAGGCTCGCGTTGCGCGCCTGGGCGTCGGTGAGGACGACTTCGAGTCCGTGGACGTCGGTCGTGCACTGGCCGACGCTGCTGTCGCCACCGCGGTGGTGGTGCGCGACGCCGTACGCGACGCCGCCGACCACCAGGCCGAGCGGTACGACGACCGCAGCCGCCCGCTTGAGTGGTCTCATCAGTTCTGGTGGAGGGCCTCGTTGAGCACCACGCCGCCGGCACGCCACGGCACGACCTCGACGGTGCCGGTGACCGAGTTGCGGCGGAACAGCAGGTGGTCCTCGCCCGACAGCTCCAGCGCCTTGACGACGCGGCCGTCGGGCAGCGTGACCTTGGTGCCGGCGGTCACGTAGCAGCCGGCCTCGACGACGCAGTCGTCGCCGAGCGAGATGCCGATGCCGGCGTTGGCACCGACCAGGCAGCGACGGCCGATCGACACGACCTGGCTGCCACCGCCCGACAGCGTGCCCATGATCGACGCCCCTCCGCCGACGTCGGACCCGTCACCGACCACCACCCCGGCGGTGATCCGGCCCTCGACCATCGACGCCCCGAGGGTGCCGGCGTTGTAGTTGACGAAGCCCTCGTGCATGACCGTGGTGCCCTCGGCCAGGTGGGCACCGAGACGCACCCGGTCGGCGTCGGCGACGCGGACGCCGCTCGGCACGACGTAGTCGGTCATGCGCGGGAACTTGTCGATCCCGAAGACCTGGAACGGGCCCGCGGCACGGAGCCGCAGGCGGGTGGCCTCGAAGTCGTCGACGGGACACGGCCCGGCGCTGGTCCAGGCGACGTTGACCAGCACACCGAAGATGCCGTCGAGGTTGAGCCCGTGGGGGCGGACGAGCCGGTGGGACAGCAGGTGGAGCCGCAGATAGGCGTCGGGCACGTCGCGCGGTGGGGCGGCGAGGTCGACCGCGACGTGGACGAGCTCGGTCCGGACCCGGCGGGCGGGGTCGTCGCGGGCCAGGGCTTCGAGCTCCTGGGGTGCCGGACCCTCGTCGGGCACGTCGCCCAGGGTCGGGGCGGGGAACCACGCCTCGAGCATCGTGCCCGCGTCTTCGCCACCGGTCACCACGCTGACCAGGCCCCAGCCGCTCGCCCTCTGCTCGCTCACGCGGGCAACGCTACTGGCCGGTGCGGCCGTCGATGCATTCGCGGAGCAGGTCGGCGTGACCCACGTGGCGGGCGTACTCCTCGATCATGTGCACGATGATGTCGCGGACCTCGACCTGGTCACCCTCGTAGTCCACGGTGGCTCCGAGGTCCTCGGCAGCCTCCAGCCAGGACTGCGCATGGGCGACCTCGCGTTCCCACGACTCCCAGGCGTCGGCCACCACGGCGTCGTCGGGCACCGCTGCGTTGAAGTCGTGGTCGCGGTCGGCTTCGGTGCGGTAGAGCCGGTCGAGCTCGGGGTGACCCTCGAGCGCGCGGCGGAACCAGTGGTGCTCGACGCGGGCGAGGTGGCGCACCAGTCCCAGCAGCGACATCGAGGACGGCGGCACCGAGCGCCGCGCGAGCTGCTCCGCGTCCAGCCCCTCGCACTTCATCCTCAGCGTCAGCCGGTAGCGGTCCAGGTACTCGGCGAGGATCGCCTTCTCGCCCACCGCCTCGGACTCGGTCTCGCGCGGGTCGTCCTCGGGGTCGACCCACATGTCGGGGAACTTCCGTTCGGTCACGCGGTCGAACTCTGCCGGTTGCCCCGCGAGACCGACAAGTCGTTTGCTCCTCCGGCCATCGCCGCCGCGTTCGCATCCCGGGCACTCAGCAGCGCCCCCACGCCGGCCCTGCGGCTGAGGTACCAGGTCCAGTCGGTGCCGCGGCCGATCCGCCAGTAGTGGCGGGTGAGCACGCGGTAGGGCCAGTACCCCTTGTACGACGTGCCCACGACGATGAAGGTCGGACGCAGCTGCCTCACGTGGGCTGCGTACGACCTCAGTCCGCCGGGCCGGGTGTGGTCGAGATAGGACTCCATGGACGGGGAGAAGAGCTGGTAGCGGGTCGGGTTGTCGCGCCGCGCCAGCGCCAGCACCTGTGGCGCGTCGACCGAGAGGACGGTCGCGTCCGCCGGCTGTGTCGCGAGCACCGCCCGGATGTCGGCGCGCTGCTGCTCGAGCACGTACGAGCGGGTCTGCACCGACTCGACCCCGGCGACGGACACGCCGGCGACGACCGTCGCCACGACCACCCAGACGCCGAGCCCGCGGGGCACCCGGGTGGCGAGCAGCAGCACGGTCCCGGCCACGCCCAGGGCTGCGAACGGCAGCACCACGAAGAGATCGGGCCCGCCGTTGACCACCGCGACGGTCCAGCTGGTGGCCGCGGCCGCGCCGGCACCCATCACCACCAGGCGCTGTGCCACCAGCGGGCTGGTGGTGGTGGCCGAACGGCGTACGAACGGTACGGCGCGGACGGCGAGCACCAGCAGGGCTGCGACTCCGGCGAGGGCCACGAGGAGCGTCCCGTGGTACGCCGTCCAGAGGATGTGCCAGGTGGCGATCGGCGAGGTGACGGCCGACGGCTGGGACGTGTACCTCACGTTGATCACGATGAAGCCCTGCACGGCCGGCTGCAGGGCACCGGCGACCAGGAAGAGCCCGGCCGTCGCCACGCTCGGGAGCGCGCCGCCCGCGAGGAACCAGGCGACCGTACGTCGTCGGTCGCGGCGCTCGACGAGCACCGACGCGACGACCGCGCCGAGCGCGAC